>NZ_FMMP01000030.1 GCF_900095725.1 Cellulosilyticum sp. I15G10I2 | reverse complement strand
GCTGGTGCTGATTCTCCAAAGGTATCTATGGAAATGATTTTGCCTTCAAAACCAGTATATTTGTGCCATCCAAAGCTGGTTGCAGCTTCTACCGCGACTCTTTTTACTTTATTTGATGGTAATACAGATTCTTTATAAGCTGCTGGTTGGTTTTCAAACACATCCATTGATGGCATACTTACGGCTGAAGCTTTAATACCTTCTTTTTCCAGTTCTTTGGCTGCATTTACAACAAGCTGTACTTCTGAACCTGTTGCAATGAGGATAATGTCACTGTCTTTTGGATCACAGCCAGCAACAACATAAGCACCTTTTTTAGCTTCTGTACCTGAGTTTTCAAGGAAAGGCAGATCTTGTCTTGAAAGTACAATCGCTACAGGTTCGGTTTTAGAGTTTAGGGCATATTCCCAAGCAGCCACTGTTTCTTTAGCATCTGCTGGTCTAAAGGTTACAAGGTTCGGTGTAGAACGAAGCATTGCAAGCTGTTCGATTGGCTGATGAGTTGGTCCATCTTCACCTACCCCAATACTGTCGTGAGTCAGAACATAAGTTACCGGCAGCTTCATAAGTGCTGCAAGTCTCATTGGATTTTTCATATAATCACTAAATACAAAGAAAGTTGAGCAGAAGGTTTTAAGTCCGCCGTGGATTGCAATCCCATTTGCAACAGCACCCATCGCATGTTCACGAATACCAAAGTGAAGATTTCTTCCGGTATAGTCGCTTGAGCTAAAGTCACCTTTGCCATTCATATAGGTTTTAGTAGATGGCGCAAGGTCTGCTGAACCTCCGATAATGTTTGGTACGATCCCAGCCATATGGTTAATCACTTCAAAAGAAGCATTACGTGTTGCCATCTTCTTACTTGTATCTGCATATTTTTCATAGATGTCTAAGCTGATATTGTCTTTTGTATGCCAAGCTTCCCATTCTTTTGCAAGCTCTGGATAAGCTTTAGCATAAGCTGCAAAAAGTTCATTCCATGCGCCCTCAGCAGTTTCAGCACCTTTAATAAAATCTGCGATATGCGCTTTTACTGCATCTTCTACAAAGAACTCTTGATCATGATGCTCAAGGAAAGTTCTCATTTCACAAATATTATCTATTCCTAATGGTTCACCATGAGCTGCTGCTTTGCCTTGTTTTTTAGGACAGCCATAACCGATTTGGGTTTTAACTTCAATAAAGCTTGGTTTATCAAGGTTTGCTTTAGCAGCAGCCAATGTCTTAGAAATGGCCTCTATATCATTGCCATCTTCTACTACGAAGGTTTCAAAACCTTGAGCTTCAAAGCGTGCTCGTACATTTTCAGTGAAAGCAATCTCAGTTGCCCCTTCAATGGTAATCTTATTAGAATCATAAAGTACAATAAGCTTACCGAGTTTAAGCGTACCCGCAAGGCCAGCTGCTTCATAAGAGATACCTTCCATCAGGCAGCCATCACCTACTAAAGCATAGGTATAATGATCTACGATATCATAATTTTCTTGATTAAAGTGTTCACCTAGGTATCTTTCAGCCATAGCCATACCTACTGCTGAGGCGATTCCTTGACCGAGAGGGCCGGTTGTCATCTCTACACCGATTGTATGACCGTATTCCGGATGTCCTGGAGTAAGACTTCCTTCTTGTCTGAAATTCTGAAGATCTTCGGCACTTAGGCCATAGTCAAAGACATGAAGCAGGGAATAAATAAGTGCAGAACCGTGACCTGCTGAAAGAACAAAACGGTCTCTGTTTTGCCATGTTGGGTTTTTAGGGTTGTGCTTCATATGGTCTGCCCATAATGTATAGGCCATAGGTGCAGAACC
>NZ_FMMP01000029.1 GCF_900095725.1 Cellulosilyticum sp. I15G10I2 | reverse complement strand
TATGAACTACTCCATATTTAATAAAACAAGAATGGCTGGTATGAGATATGAATGATAATTATATTTTAGAACTACAACATATTAGAAAAGAATATCCTGGTGTTGTTGCACTAAAAGATGTTTCTCTTGAAGTAAAAGAAGGCGAAATTCTTGCACTGATAGGAGAAAATGGTGCGGGTAAATCTACTTTAATAAAAACATGTTCTGGTGCTGTAATTCCAACCTCCGGCAAAATCATTATAAATGGTAAAGAATTTACAAGTATGACACCCCAGCTTGCAGCAGAAAATGGGATAGCCATTATTTATCAGGAGTTTAATAATGTAAAAGGACTTTCGGCAGCTGAAAACCTATTTTTAGGCAATCCAATCCGTAAAGGCATTGTTGTTGATAAAAGAGCTATGGAAAAGGCAGCAGAAAAAGCTTTTTCACAGTTAAATATCAAGATCAATCCGAAGACCTTGGTGGGGGATCTTACAGTAGGATACCAGCAGATGATTGAAATTGCCAAGGCCATTCAGCAGGATGCAAAAGTTTTGATTATGGATGAGCCTTCTGCACCTCTTACAAGTGCTGAAGTTGAAAGTATGTTTAAAGTATGTGAACTTCTAAGGTCAAAGGGAGTATCCATTATATACATATCCCATAGACTTGAAGAAATATATAGACTATCAGACCGCATTGTGGTACTTCGCGATGGAGAATATATAAAAACACTCATTACAAAAGATTCTCATGTAGATGAACTCATTCATTTGATGGTAGGACGTGACTTAAAAGAATCATATCCTCCAAGATCGAACTGTATACAACAAGATGAAATACTTCTGGAATTACAGAATGTTAGCGGTAATGGAGATCATAATATAAACTTACAGATAAAAAAAGGTGAAATACTTGGACTTGGCGGCCTGGTAGGAGCCGGTCGTACGGAACTTGTACAAATGGTTTTCGGTGCGGCCAAAAAGACTGAGGGAAAGATTATTTTTAAAGGCAAAGAAATAAATCCCAAGACACCAAGAGAAGCAATTGACTATGGGATTGCCCTCGTACCGGAAGACCGTAAACGCCATGGTGCATTACTAGGTATTTCCATTAAAAATAATATTAATATGCCAATATATAAAAGAATATCCAATGCTTCTGTAATCAGTTCTAAAAAAGAAATGGACATTGCGACAAAATACAAAAATGAATTACTAATTAAAACCCCAACGCTCAATCAATTGGTTAAAAATTTAAGTGGTGGTAATCAACAAAAGGTCATCATTGGAAAATGGCTTGCTGCAAATTCAGAATTAATTATTTTTGACGAACCAACCCGCGGAATTGATGTAGGTGCTAAATTTGAGATTTACAAGTTGATGAATGAATTGGTAGAGCAAGGTAAAACCATTCTTTTGATCTCTTCAGAAATGGAAGAATTAATGGGTATGTCAGATAGAATTATCGTTTTGGCTGAAGGGCGGATCACTGGTGAATTGATAAAAGATGGGTTTAATCAAAATACTATAATGAGAATGGCATCAGCCGTTGAGGAGGTAAAGCATGAAAAGTAATATTATTCATCAATTGAAAGATAAAGCGATCTGGGTTGTATTTGCAATCATATTCATAGGTTTTTCACTGGCAAGTCCTAGGTTTTTATCATCAAACAATTTATTTACCATTGCACGTCAGGTTTCGATGCTAGGCATTGCATCTATAGGTATGACATTTGTTATCTTGATAGCTGGTATCGACCTGTCAGTAGGTTCAATTATAACACTTGTTAACATCGTAGCGGCTTATCTGATGGTAAACAGAGGCATGAGCATGACAGCTGCAGTTATTTTATCCTTAATACTTGCCGTATTAGTAGGTCTTTTAAATGGGTTCTTAATCTCTACAATTGGGATTTCTGCCATTATAGCAACTTTTGCAACACAGATTGTTTTTGAAGGGGCGTCTTACCTTATTAGTGGAGGGACACCGATTTATGGATTTGATGAAAGATTTAAGATCATCGGGCAAGGGTATATAGGACCGGTTCCCGTTCCTGTAATCATTATGATTCTTTGCTTTACACTTGGCTCGTTTGTTTTAAATAAAAGTTATTTTGGACGTTACTTCTACGCTGTCGGCGGTAATGAAGAAGCTTCTAAGCTTTCAGGGATAAGAGTAGGCTATATTAAATATCTAGTTTATGCATTATCAGGTTTATTTGCAGGACTTGCAGGGATTGTCATGTTGTCCCGTACAAATTCCGCACAACCTACAGCAGGTATAGGCTATGAATTTGATGTAATCACTTGCGTAGTACTGGGTGGTGTATCTGTTTCTGGTGGTTATGGAAAAATGTCAAATGTCGTTGCAGGGGTACTTATTATTGGTATACTTACCAATGGTATGGTTCTCTTAAACGTAAGTACATACATGCAGATGGTTGTTAAAGGTATAGTACTTGCACTTGCAGTAGGCTTTGATAGTATTCAAAAACGTCGTGTAGCGCACTAAA
>NZ_FMMP01000028.1:300000-419226 GCF_900095725.1 Cellulosilyticum sp. I15G10I2 | reverse complement strand
ATAAGACTTCCCATCCAGAAATGGAGTAAGACCCCTTAGAGACTATGAGGTTGATAGGTTGGAGCTGTAAGTGTAGTAATACATGTAGGTGACCAATACTAACGGTTCGAGGGTTTGACCTAAAAAACAAGTGACAATAAATCACTTAAAACGGTTAAATGAAAAATAATTTGATTGTGTTTAGTTTTGTGAGTACAAATAGCAAAAAACACTATTCTCCAACACAAAACGTTGTTCAATAGCAAAGAACGCTATTCTCTAGTATTCATATTCCTCGATAGCTCAGCGGCAGAGCATTCGGCTGTTAACCGAAGGGTCGTAGGTTCGAACCCTACTCGGGGAGTTTAAAGTCTCATAAGTAACTTGAGACTTGTAAGGCCCATTGGTCAAGCGGTCAAGACACCGCCCTTTCACGGCGGTAACAGGGGTTCGATTCCCCTATGGGTCATTTTGGTGACGATGCGATTTAGGGACACACCCGTTCCCATACCGAACACGTAGGTTAAGACTAAATCGGCCGATGGTACTTGTCTGGAGACGGACCGGGAGAGTAGGTGGTTGCCAAAGTTTACGGCGGCATAGCCAAGTGGTAAGGCAAAGGTCTGCAACACCTTCATTCACCAGTTCAAATCTGGTTGCCGCCTTACAAAAGAGTTTAGATTATTTCTAAGCTCTTTTTTATTTCTTTTCTATTTAATAGACTATGGCTTTTTTATATAGTAGCCAAGTCAATCATAATATGGAGAAAGAATAATTAAAAATGAAGATGCATATAGTAATATAGGGTTATATTTATGGCGGCATAGCCAAGTGGTAAGGCAGAGGTCTGCAACACCTTCACCACCAGTTCAAATCTGGTTGCCGCCTTTATAAAAAAGATCTCCCAGAAGCAGCTATTAATCAGCTTCTGGGAGATCTTTTTTCTTATAGCTTATACTTGCCTAATTCTGTTTTAAAGTAGTCAGTTATATTTCTAAAATCATGTATATGGTAAATAAGTTTGTTAATTTCACTTGTATATTTAGTTACATTAGCACTTACTTCTTCGGAAGATGCGGAATTTTCTTCAGCAATAGCAGCTAAGGATTCTATATTATTGAAAGCTATAGAAATACCGTCAGCATCATTTTTCAATTCAACGATTGTCTGCAGCATAGAAGAAGAGACTTTTTGAATAGCTTCATTAGCTTCAGAACTAATATTTTTTACATTTTCTAAACTTTTAGTTTCAGTTTCTAAAGAAATATATTCTTTTTGAAGTGCTTCAACAAAACTATTAATTTCTGCTACAAATTGATCAAGATGGTTATTAATTTCATTAACAGCACCTTTAGATTGTTCAGCAAGTTTTCTTACAGCTTCTGCTACAACAGCGAAGCCACGGCCTTCTTCACCAGCTCTAGCAGCTTCAATAGATGCATTAAGTGCAAGTAAATTAGTTTGTTCAGCAATACTTGATACCATACCTACGATACTCGTAATATTATGAGCCTGCTGATGAAGATATTCACTCTTCTTATTAATCATAGTGAAATGATTAAGTGTATTAAAGATATTTTGACTTGTAAGGGTCACATTTTGGTGGCTGCTGTCAATCTTTTTCATTGCGACTGAGAGTTCTTCTTTATTAGTATCTTCATTTTTAACAATTTGTCTGAGAATCTTTATATTATCACTGAGTACAGATGCAGCCTCAGTTGTATTTTCGGCCTGTGATACAGCCCCCATAGCAACTTGTTCTACCACATCAGCAATTTCAGTCGAAGTTTCTAACATATTATCAGAAATCGTATTAATATTTTTTACAAAGGTCTCCATTTCGTCTGTCACACCTTTAAAACCGACAAAATCTTTTTGGATAACTTGTTTATAGCTATTCATTCTATTATAAAGATCTTCAAAGAAATCATGTGTTGAAACTTTAGCATCATTTAAATAATTATTTTCAATTAACTTTTCCAGTTCCTCTTCTAACTCTTTTTTAGGCCGTAATAATAAAGCGATTGTTAAAGATGCGATTATCGCACTTCCAATAGCGAGGCCCCCCGCTTTATACCAGAGCTGAACGCCTACAATGGGCGTAAAAAGTATAAGATTGCATAAACCTACAAAGATACCGGCCTTAATAGGAATACTTCTAACGAAGCCAAATGATAGAAGATTATTAAAAAGATACTTTTTATGATAGTAAATATTTTCTGAAAAGATAAGCTTAACAGCTAAGTAATCAGATTTTCTTTCTAGTTCCTCAACTTGGACTTTTTCATTAAAAAATTCAATACATCCTTCAAGCAAACCATAAAAATAATCGAACATGCCTCTTTGAGATTGATATGTAAATACAGCCTCTGTACTAGATATAGGCTTGATAGAAACTAAAGGTGGTTTAGCACCAGAAAATTTCTTAGTCATCATAACATGTATGTCAAAAAGTGATCTTAAAAAAGAATACATATTAGGCTGCTTAAAAAAAGAAGGGAAATCTGCATGGAATGCTAATATATTGTCTTTGCCAATAATTTTCCATAACTCTGAAACGGGTACATTTATTTGTTCTGATATACGCTTAATAACATTTTTTACAGTATCATCATCTACATTTTCAATAGGTGAGAAAATCTTGTTTTGATCCCAACCCACACTGGACATAGCTTTTTGGATAATAGAATCACCATAGAGCTTTTTGCAAGTTTTCATCCAAGTGGATACTACCGTACCTTTCATATAATCACCATCCTAGGTTTCAATTTGATAGATCTATTATACATGGTTAATGAGATTTTGTTAATAACATATTTTTACAATTCATATTTATTCTTAAAATTACATATAGTTTGTTACAAAGACAGGATGTGATATAATACCTATAAAGATTAGAGCCGTCGATCAAAAAATGTTATATATTTTAAAATTGAGAGGTTTTAACGCATTTAGAAGTTAAAGTTAACTAAAGGTAGTAATTAAATGGAGGGAATATATGAAACTTATACGTTTTGAAACAAATGGCAAGCATTATACAGGAATACTAGATCATGATCAAATACGAGTAGATGAGCAGGTCTTTCATTTAAATGATGTTAAAATATTACCCCCTTGTGTACCTTCAAAAGCTGTTTGTGTAGGCTTAAATTACTCAGATCATGCGAGAGAAATGAAACTAACCCTTCCTAAGGAGCCTGTTGTATTTCTGAAGCCGCCTACAACCGTAATAGCTCATAATGAAAGCATAATCTATCCTAAGATGTCAAATAGAGTAGATTATGAGTGTGAACTTGCAGTTATCATTAAAAAGGCTGCAAAAAACATCAGTCAAGAAGAAGCCAGAGACTATATATTAGGGTATACTTGTGCAAATGATGTAACAGCTAGGGATTTACAAAAACCTGATGGGCAATGGAGCATATGTAAGTCTTTTGATACATTTTTACCATTAGGCCCTGTAATAGAAACTGATTTAGATCCCCAGCATTTAGAAATTAAGACTTATGTGAATGGTGTTCTTAAACAACATTCACATACTAAGAATCTTATTTTTGATGTCTATTATTTAGTTAGCTATATTTCACAGGTCATGACACTTCTTCCGGGGGACGTTATACTTACAGGTACCCCATCAGGCATAGGTCCTGTGGTAAAAGGCGATGAAGTCGTTATTGAAATAGAAAATATCGGCATATTAACAAACACTATTCAATAATTCAAAAAAAGATATTAAAGTGTATATTTTCTTAAAAATATGGGAACAAAACAAAGGAGGGTATAAAATGAACTATCTAGTTGGAGATGTAGTGCAAATGAAGAAGCCACATCCATGTGGTACAAATGAATGGGAAGTACTAAGAGTGGGTGTGGACTTCAAATTGCGCTGCCTTCATTGTAATCATTTAATCATGATACCACGAGAAAAGTTTGAGAAAAATGTAAAAAAAGTACTTAGAAATATAAAAACACAATAGATGAGCTTTTTAGAGTAATTTAAGTTTTAAAGATAAAAAGCTTGTTTTATAGGCGACTTTATGGTATGATTATTAACTGTAATGATTCCTTGCTCTATACAAAACTAAAGATATAGGGCCAATGTCCAAAAGGAGGTGCTAGTATGAAAAATTACGAATTAGCAATTGTGTTGTTTTCAACATTAAGCGAAGAAGAAAAGTTAGGAACACTTGAAAAAGTAAAAGATCTTATTGTACGTTTTGGTGGAGAAATCAAAAACGTAGACGATTGGGGCAAAAGAAAACTTGCTTATGAAATCGACAAACAAAAAGAAGGGTTTTACTATTTCATCCAATTTAATGGAGAGACTTCTACTCCAGCAGAAGTAGAAAGCAGAATTAACATTATGGAACCAGTTCTTCGTTATTTAATCATATCTCTCGAAGATAAATAGTATAATTACCTGAAAGAAGGGGTTTGAGTATGAATAAAGTAATATTAATGGGACGCTTAACAAGAGATCCGGAAGTGCGTTACTCACAGTCTGCAACACCTGTTGCAGTTGCAAGATATGGACTAGCTGTTAGAAGACAATTTGCCAGACAAGGTGAACAGGATGTAGATTTTTTTAATATTGTATCATTTGGAAAGGCTGGAGAATTTGCAGAAAAGTTCTTTAGAAAGGGACAAATGGTTTCTATTGTTGGAAGACTACAAGTTAACACTTGGGAAGATCAGCAGAAAGTTAAACATACATCAGTAGATGTAGTGGCAGAAGAACAACATTTTGCAGAAAGCAGAACATCTTCAGAATCCCGAGGTGTAATGGTAGATTCACCTATAAGCTCACCAGGAACAGCTCCCTCTTCAGGCAATTCAGTAGAAGGCTTTATGCCGACTCAAATCGAAGAAGATGATGATTTACCATTTTAATTAACTATTACTTATTAAAGTGAAGGAGGGAACAATACAATGGCAATGCAAAAAAGACATAACCGCAGAAGACGTAAAGTCAATCAATTTGCTGGTGATAATATTAAAAAGATAAATTATAAAGATATCAATACACTTAAAAAGTTTATCTCTGAAAGAGGAAAAATTCTTCCTAGAAGAATAACAGGTAACTCTGCTAAAGCACAACGTAAACTTACAGTTGCGATCAAACGTGCAAGACATATAGCACTTTTACCATATACACAAGATTAATTTTTATTGAACGGATTTACAACTTATAGATAGAATAAATAAGCACACACACATGCACACCACTACCTTAACAGGTAGTGTTTTTTTCTATATTTTAAAAAGTGAGTATAAACATAATGGATACTAGAATTAAAACCAATTTATATGGTATAATAAAAAAACATGAATTTCATATAAGCTATATGTAGATTAGGAGGTATACTGATACATGAAGCAGAATTCAAAAAGCATTATATTCATTTTAATGATGATGCTTGTTTATGTCTTATTAGCTCGTCTAGGTATTTATCATACAGGTGGCATTATATTATTTCCTATTCTTTCAGCACCACTTGCTGTATACCTTATAAAAAAACAATTAACACAAGGGGTAGACTTTCTATTTAATATAGCTATTATTATTGGCATTTATCTCTTAACAAACAGTGTACAAAGTGTTTTAATTTATATAATTAGTGTTAGCATACCAGCTTATGCTGCAGCATTCTTTTATAAAAAAGAAGTACCATTGCCTAATATGATCATGTATGTTTCAATTAGTGTTGCAGGTGCTATTTTTATATACTTAGGTGTTATGAAGTCTTTAGGGATCGATTATGAGGCACAATTTATTTTATTAGTAGATGAGATTAAAGGCGTATACTTTAATGTTTTAGAAACGATAGCACGACCAGCTTCAACGGAGAATATTTTAGAGCAAAGTATTATGAAAGAACTTATTACAGCTATAACAGATACAATAAAAAAAGTTTATCCAGCATTAATATTAACTGCAGGCGTTTTTTTGAGCAGCATTCAAGTTATTTTATTAAATATAGTACTAAGAAGTAAGGGAACGAAGCTACTTAGCTTAAAGCAGTTATTTAATTTTAAATTATCTAAAATAGCTGTACTTATTCTTTTTATTGCAATGATAATACCTTTATCACGTAACCAGGTAAATGATATCACATCTATTTTGTCACTTAATGTACTCTTTTTCCTGCAAAATTTGATGCAGGTTATGGGAATCATTTCGATTATTGTACTTTTAAGAAGAGCTACGGTGCATAATGCATTTAAAGTTCTAGGTTACATGATATTATTTATACTACTTATAATGCCAACTAATATCTTAATGATGTTTGGATGTTTTGATACTCTTTTTAATTATAGGAAAGCTCAAATTATAGTTTGATTCGGGGAAAGGAAATAGATATGAGAGATAAAACAAATAGTAGTTTTTCTTATACAATGAGGATATTAAAGTTTTCCCAAGTATTTATGAGTATTGGCATATTAGTAGGCGTATTTTCTATAGCTAATAATAGTGCAGGCATTGTTAGTTCGGTTTTATTTGCCCTTCTTTTAATAGGGTCCATTATTTTTGAAAAAAAGCTGCAAAATACATTAAAAGAACGCATAATCAAAGAAGCAGAAGAACTTTCTACACTCAAGAACACCATGTTTTCTAATGTTCAGATCCCTGTAGCTGTTATAGAGTATTCAGGGAGTATAAAGTGGGCAAATAAGGCTTTTTTGACTATGTGTGAAGTTAATGAACTTGTAGGAAAAAATATAAAAAACATAGTACAAGATATTAAACCTAATGAGTTTACAATAGCTCAAAGTACTTATGAAAAAGCTATAAAAATAAAAACAAAAGAATATAATATGCTTGTTGAGGCATTTACGAAAGTAGAAGATAAGCAGTCACACATGTTTGTACTATACTTTATAGATCATACGGAAACCAACCTTTTAAAGAAGATGATCAGAGATCAAAGATGTATGCTAGGGTATGTATGTATAGATAGTTTTGAAGAAATTATGCATAGTATAGAAGAAGTAAGAAGGCCTATGCTTATGGCTATAATAGATAGAAAAATTAACTTGTGGTTTAAAGAAAGAGAAGTTGTTGTTACAAAATTTGAAAGAGATAAATATTTGATGGTTTTTAATAGAAAAGAATTAGAAAACATGCAGGAAAGAAAGTTTGATATTTTAGATGAATTAAGGCACATACAAGTTGGAAACGAGCTCCCTGTTACAATAAGTATAGGTATTGGTTATAATCTGAGTTCGCTTAATGCCTCAAGAGAAGATGCAAGAGCTGCATTTGACCTCGCACAAGGAAGAGGCGGGGACCAGGCAGTTATTAAAAATAGTGATAAATATACTTTTTATGGCGGTAAAACAAAAGAAGTAGAAAAAAGTACACGAGTTAAAGTCAGGATAAAAGCATATGCCTTTAAAGAGCTTTTACATGAAGCTGACAAAGTCTATATTATGGGACACAAAGGGATTGATATGGATTGTTTAGGTGCAGCTATGGGTGTTTATAGAGCAGCAGCTATTATGGGTAAAAAAGCGCATATTATATTAGATGAACCTACCTTTGCAATACAGGCACTGTATAATAGAATACTAGAATCTAATGAATATGAAGATTTATTTATATCTCATGATATTGCCCAGGATGAAATAAAGAAAGATACACTTTTAGTGATTGTAGATGTACACAGAACGAGCTACTTAGAAGCACCTGAGATTTTAGAAGTGGCAGAGAAGGTTGTTATATTTGATCATCATAGAAAAAGCACAGACTTTATTGAAGATGCCGTACTTACTTATTTAGAGCCTTTTATCTCTTCAACCTGTGAGATGATAGCAGAAATTCTTAACTATCTCACAGATAAGATTAAGCTTACACAAATAGAAGCAGATGCTCTTTTAGCAGGTATTACAATTGATACTAAAAACTTTGTATTTAAAGCAGGGGTAAGAACTTTTGAAGCGGCAGCATTTTTAAGAAGAAATGGCGCTGATAGTAGTAGAGTACGTATGCTTTTTCAAAATGATATGGATTTTTATAAAGCAAGAGCTGCTGCGATTAAGGACGCAGAGATGTGGCATCCTAATATTGCGGTATCAGAGGTAGACGGCAAAATACCACATGCGCCTATTGTAGCAGCGCAGGTCGCAGACGAACTGCTTAATATTAAAGGGATAGAAGCGTCTTTTGTTATAACAAGTAAAGACGATTATGTTATGATTAGTGCAAGGTCTTTATATGATGTGAATGTGCAGCGTGTAATGGAGCTTCTTGGAGGTGGCGGACATTTAAGTGTGGCAGGTGCTCAGCTTAAAGATATCACACCACTTGAGGCTAAAGTAAAATTAAAAGAAGCTATGAATAAATATTTTGAGGAAGGTGAATCCAAATGAAAATTATTTTAACACAAGATGTAAAAAAAGTAGGTAAAAAAGGGGATATCTTAGAGGTCAAAGACGGCTATGCGCGTAATGCTTTGCTTCCCAAAGGGCTTGCAGTAGAAGCAAGTGCGGTTAATCTTAATCAAAGGAAATTAGAACAAAACGCTATGGACAAGAAAAAACAAGCGGAACTTGATGAAGCTAAGCAAATTGAAGCTAAACTTAAAGAGAAAGAAATTAAGCTTGCGCTTAAGACAGGTGAAGGCGGCAAAATATTTGGTTCTGTAACTTCAAAAGAAATAGCAGAAACAATTAAAAAAGAACTTGGTCTTGATATCGATAAGAAAAAAATCCAATTAAAAGAAGGCATTAAGTCACTTGGAACTCAAACTATCGCTATTAAATTGCACCCACAAGTAACTGCCAGTGTCACTGTTTCAATTGTTCAGGCATAAAGACTAAAGACTTAAGAAATGAAGGAGAGGAATAGTCTATGGAAGAGATGCAACACCTGAGGATTCCTCCACATAGCATAGAGGCTGAACAATCTGTTTTAGGGGCTATGATTATGGACCATGAAGCCGTAGTGGTAGCCAGTGAAATGTTAACGCCTGGTAATTTCTATAGGCCTGATCATGAGCAAATTTTTGCAGCCATTATGGAACTCTATACAAATGGCAGTCCGATCGACTTGATCACAATTCAAGATAAGCTTGTTCAAAAAGGCGTATTAGAACAAGTCGGAGGACTTAATTATATAGCAGAACTGGCGAGTATCGTTCCGACATCGGCACATATTAAGCAATACTCCAAAATTGTAGAAGAAAAGGCTGTTCTTCGAAGGCTTATTAAAGCAAGTAATGAAATTACAGCCAAGGGCTATGAGGGTGAAGAAACGATTGATGATATTATGGGATTTGCAGAAAAACAAATCTTTGATATCATACAAAACAAACGTACAGAAGATTTTTCACATATTAATCAAATAGTAATACAGTCTATTGATAAAATTGAACAAGCGCATCAAACAAAAGGTGGCGTAACTGGGGTGCCTACAGGGTTTATCGATTTAGATTATAAGACTGCAGGCTTGCAGCCATCAGATCTTATTTTAGTAGCCGCAAGACCATCAATGGGTAAAACGGCTTTTGCACTTAATATCATCCAAACAGCAGGTATTAAACATAAAAAAGGTGTAGCCGTATTTAGTCTGGAAATGTCAAAGGATCAGCTTGTAAGCCGTATGTTATGTGCAGAAGCAATGGTTGATTCACAAAAAGCACGTACAGGCGCACTGGAAAAAGAGGACTGGGATAGACTTGCAAGATGTATTCCAAATATTGCATCCTCTAGTATTTATATAGATGATACACCAGGTATCACAGTAATGGAAATGAGAGCCAAGTGTCGGAGATTAAAGATGGAAAAAGGACTTGACCTTATTATGATTGACTACCTTCAGCTCATGAGTGGTAATTCAAAGGGGGATTCAAGACAGCAGGAGATATCTGAAATATCCAGATCACTTAAAGCGCTTGCCAGGGAGATGGGGGCACCGGTCATAGCATTATCTCAGCTTTCGCGTGCATGTGAAGCTAGAGCAGATCATAGACCTATGCTTTCTGACCTGAGAGAATCGGGCGCAATAGAACAGGATGCCGATGTGGTTATGTTTCTTTATAGAGATGAATACTATCATCCTGATACAGATAAGAAAAATATAGGTGAAGTTATTATTGCTAAGCAAAGAAATGGTCCAACAGGAACCGTAGAACTTGTTTGGCTTGGACAATATACTAAATTTGCTAATATGCAGAGGTAATTTCAAAACATATAAAATAGTATTTATGTTTTTAAAGAGGGAAGCGAAAGTTATGGAGCAATGTACATTTGAAATGATTAGTGAAGAACATATAGATGAAGTAAGAGCTATTTATCTTTACTATATCAATCATTCAACAGCAACATTTCATAAAAGAGAAATATCAAAAGATGAAATGAGAGAGTTAGTTATATTTAATCATTCTAAATATGAAGGATACGTTATCAAATATGCAGGCGTTATATGCGGCTATGTGGTACTTACACAGTATAAAACAAGAGAAGCTTTTGATCAGACAGCAGAGGTAACCATTTATTTGAAACATGGGTATGAAGGACGAGGGATTGGTTCTTTGGCACTCCTTTTTATAGAAGGTCGTGCAAAAACAAAAAAACTTCATACACTTATAGGTCTTATATGTGGTGAAAATACAGGAAGTATAGCACTATTTGAGAAACATTGTTATAAGAAGTGTGCACATTACAAAGAAGTTGGGTATAAGTTTGATAGGTGGCTTGATCTTGTATGCTATCAGAAAATTATCACCTAATAGAGCCACAAAAAGCCATAAATTGACATTCTGGGTCAATTTATGGCTTTTTGTGTTAAGCAAGCGCTGCTTCTATTTCTTTGAAAACATCTTTTACATGTTCTAGATGAGTCGCCTTATAAGCATTACTGCCACAGAACAAAAGGGCATTCTCGGTATCCCCTGTGGCAGCAGCTATAAGTGCACTAGATATGCAATAAGGAATGTCTACTATACCACATTTATGGATACAATCATATAGACAGCTGTCATTTCCTGGGGGATTTTTAATAAAACCATTAAGAATGGCTCGGCCAGGCATACCCACAGGACTTTTTATAATACCTATATCCTCTTTACGGGCATTCATATAAGCTTCCTTATAAATAAGAGGGGCATCACATTCATAAGTGGTGACAAAACGCGTTCCCATTTGCACACCATCAGCACCATTTGCAAGAGCATGGGCTACATCTTCACCTGTATAAATACCTCCAGCTGCGATAACAGGAATTGATTTATGATATTTTGCTTCATATTCAGAAGCTATTTTTTTAACATCATTTACAATATCAAGTACATTTTCTTCCTTAGAAACATCATCAGGTGAAAAGCCGAGATGTCCACCAGCAAGAGGCCCTTCAACTACGATACAATCAGGTGCATACTGATACCTCTTATCCCACATGCGACAAATGACGCTAGCAGCTTTTCCAGAAGATACAATAGGGGCAATTTGTGTAGAACTTCCTTGTACAAGCCCAGGTAGGTCTAAAGGAAGACCTGCACCAGATATAATAAGGTCAATTTTACAGCTTACAGCTTTTTTGACAAGTTCAGCATAATTTTTCATAGCTACCATTAAGTTGACACCTATAATACCATTTGGAGCTATTGTACGCGCATTTGCAATTTCTTTCTCAAGAGCTCTTAAGTTAGCGCCCAATGTATTAGCTATAAAATCAGATTCTCTAAAGCCTATTTGTACGCCAGAAAGAATGCCGATCCCACCACATTTTGCCACATGGCCAGCAAGAGAGCTAAGAGAAATACCAATTCCCATACCTCCTTGAATGACAGGAAAAGACGGCATTAGATGTCCGATGTTTAATTTTTTAGAAGACATAATTCAATCACCTCGATAGTATACTTTGAAAATCAAAATAAATTGTTTGATAATCAAAGTATATTATTGTGGCAAAAGAATGTCAATAGAAAATACTTTAACAATCAAACTTGACAAAATGGGATTAAGTGGGATATACTTTGGATGTAAAATACTTTGATAAACAAAATATTCTATATTCAAAGTTTACGGTTGGAGGAGATGGGCTTGCAAAACTCTATAGAAGTAGTCAATGAACTGCTTGTAAATTTGTTTAATGATATACTTACAATTGAAAAAGCAGCCCTTGATAGTGGGCCGTTTAATGACTTAACGATGACAGAGTTACATGTTATAGAGGCAATTGGCTTTGCACCAAGGACAATGACTGAAGTAGCAAGCCAGTTAGGCATTACTGTAGGGACGCTTACAACTACTATTAATCGTCTTGTAAAAAAAGAGTATGTTCTTAGAAATCATGCTCAAGACGACAGACGATTTGTAGTGATTACACTGACAAATAAAGGGAAACTTGCCCATAGATTACATGAAAGTTTTCATGCGACGATGGTTAAAAGTATAGTAGACGGCATGTCAGAAGAAGATAATAATATACTTATTGAATCACTTAAGCGCTTAACTGAATTTTTTAGAGAGCAGTACGATATTACAAAATAACCATATAGGAGATCAAAGACATGTATGGAGTAAAAATAAGTGGCCTAGGTAAAGCAGTGCCAGAACTTGAAGTATCTAATGATGATATCGCTAAATTTATTGATACATCAGATGAGTGGATTGAATCGCGAACAGGCATAAAATCCAGACATATCTCAACAGGAGAAACCACAACTGACTTAGCAGCCTCAGCTGCACAGCATGCGCTTACAGACAGCGGCCTAAATGCTGATGCAATAGATTTAGTTATTGTTGCAACAGTAACCCCAGATTATACAATGCCAAGCACAGCTTGTTGTGTAGCACAAAGACTAGGTATTAAAAATGCCACTTGTTTTGACCTTGCAGCAGCATGCAGTGGTTTTATCTTTGCCTCAGAAGTCGCAGTAAGTCTTATTCATCAAGGCAATTATAAGCATGCACTAGTAATAGGTGCAGAAGTGCTCAGTAAGACTGTTGACTGGGAAGATAGAAATACCTGTGTGCTTTTTGCAGATGGCGCAGGTGCTGCTGTTTATGCAAGATCAAATGAAAATAAAGTGATTAAGATTTTAACAGCTAGCGATGGGGACGGAAGCGACCTTATTACACTGCCAAGTCTAACTGAGCCTAATAAGTTTAATGAGACACAAAATACTCAAAAGTATATGCAGATGAATGGCAGAGAAGTTTATAAATTTGCAACAACAGCTGTTCCACAGAATATACAAAATGTTTTAGCTGATACCGGTTATACGCCGCAAGATATAGATTTGTTCATTTTACATCAAGCAAATGCTAGGATCATGGATAGTGTAGCGAAAAAACTAGATGTAGATAATGAGAAATTTTTTAAGAATTTACACAAGTATGGTAATACCTCAGCCGCTAGTATTCCAATAGCGCTTGCTGATGCAAAAGAAAAGCTAAAGCCCGGAGACAAGATTATTTTATCAGGTTTCGGAGCAGGACTCACATGGGGCAGTATGTTTATTGTATGGGAATAATGGTCCCAGGGAATAGTATCCAATAGGCTATAAGCCATTTAGGATAAATTATAATATTAGGAGGAAGTTAAAATGGTATTTGAAAAATTACAAGCAATCGTAGCAGACAAATTAGGTATTGAAGAATCAGAAGTTAAAATGGAGTCAACATTTCGTGATGATTTAGGTGCAGATTCACTGGATCTTTTTGAAATCGTTATGGCAATTGAAGAAGAATTTGGCATCTCAATTTCAAATGAGGATGTAGAGCAAATTCAAACAGCTGGAGATGCAGTAAACTATATTACAGAAAGACAATAAACCATTAACAAAGGAGTTTGAATGCTATGAATAGTATATGTGATATGCTGGGCATTAAATATCCTATATTTCAAGGTGCAATGGCGTGGGTAAGCAATCATGCCATTGCAGCGGCAGTATCAAAAGCAGGGGGTCTAGGCATTATAGCTGCAGGTAATGCACCAGCTGACTGGCTTAGAGAAGAAATAAGAGCATGCAAAAAGGTAACTGATAAACCTTTTGGTGTCAATGTTATGCTTCTTAGCCCCCATGCTGATGAAGTTGCAAAGGTGGTAGCAGAAGAAGGCGTAAAGGTTGTTACGACTGGTGCTGGTAACCCAGGGAAATATATGGAATTATGGAAATCTAAAGGTATAAAAGTTATTCCCGTTGTCCCATCTGTGGCTATTGCTAAAAGAATGGAAAAAGAGGGAGCTGATGCAATTGTTGCTGAAGGATGTGAATCTGGAGGGCACATTGGTGAGCTCACAACAATGGCTCTTATACCACAAGTAGTAGATGCAGTAAGTATTCCTGTTATAGCAGCTGGAGGCATCGCTGATGGCAGAGGTTTTGCAGCAGCAATGATGTTAGGCGCACAGGCAGTGCAAATCGGTACACGCTTTTTAGTAGCTGAAGAATGTACTGTGCATGAAGCTTATAAAGAAAAGGTATTAAAAGCTACAGATATTGATACTGTAGTAACAGGGAGATCAACAGGACATCCCGTCAGAGTATTTAAAAACCAAATGACAAGAACTTTTATGAAATTAGAAAAAGAGGGTACAGACTTAAATAAGCTTGAAGAGCTAGGTGCTGGAGGACTCTACAGAGCAGTAATAGAAGGTGATGTCATGAATGGCTCTGTTATGGCAGGACAAATTGCAGGCCTTGTTAAAAAAAGGCAGCCAGCAGAGGAAATTATTGAAGAACTTATGAAAGAATTAAAAGAAATAACACTGCAAAGAACACATTATATTAACGAAAACATGTAATCTATAGTACAAAGAAATATTGAAGAAAGCAGGTAGTGGTAGAGGTGAAAACAGCGATATTATTTCCCGGGCAAGGCGCTCAAAGTATAGGGATGGGCAAGAACTTATATGATAATTATAGTGAAAGTAAAAGAATATTCGATGCGGCAGCTGATATTTTAGATTGGGATATAAAAGAAGTTTGCTTCGAAGATTCGCAAGGAATTATTAATCAAACCCGTTATACACAAGCTGCACTTTTTACCACGAATGTAGCTGCTTATGAAGCTTTGAAAGCTAAAGGGTTTAAGGCAGATGCAGTACTTGGATTTAGCCTAGGGGAATACAGTGCTATTATGGCAGGTGGCGCCCTAGGTTTTGAAGAAACTTTGAAATTAGTTGAAAAAAGAGCAGGCTATATGGAGACATGTGCAAAAGCACATCCAGGTGGTATGGTAGCTGTGATTGGACTTGAAATAGATAAAATAGATGAAGTGTGCAAGAAGGTTACAAAAGAAATAGGGCCGGCAGAAATTGCTAATGATAATTGTCCAGGGCAAGTTACATTATCTGGAACAAAAGAAGCACTAGAGGCAGCTATGCCATATCTTAAAGAGGCAGGGGCTAAAAGGGTATTGCCTCTTCAAGTAAGCGGCGCTTTTCATAGCTCGCTGATGAAAGATGCTGCGGATGCACTGCAGGCAGAGATTGAACATATCACTTTTAATGAAGTGAATATACCTATTATAAGCAATGTAACGGCAGATTACATGAACAAGAATCAGATAATTGCTAATATTCCTTTGCAAGTAGTAAAAGGGGTTCGGTTTAGAGAAAGTATTCTGCATTTAATAGGTGAAGGATTTGATACATTTATAGAAGTGGGTCCTAAACGCACACTCTGTAATTTGGTTAAGAAAATATCTGGTGATGTTAGGGTGTTAAATGTAGAAGATCAAGCTTCTCTTGAAAATGTAATAGAGATTATAGGAGGCAAAGTATGCTAAAAGATAAGGTTGCAATCGTTACAGGAAGTGTAAGAGGAATAGGAAAAGAAATCGCTATGCTTTACGCAGAGAACGGCGCAAAGGTTGTTATTAATTACCCGATGCACAGCATGGGCCAAGAAGCCAAAGCAGTAGTTGAAGAAATAGAAGAAAAAGGCGGCAGTGCTGTTGCTATTTGTGCGGATATTTCAAACTTTGAAGAATCAAAAGCACTTATTGATAAGACGATCAATCACTTTGGCAAACTAGATATTCTTGTAAATAATGCAGGGATAACGAGAGATATGCTGCTTCTAAGAATGACAGAAGAAGAATTTGATCAAGTTATTGCTGTTAATCTAAAAGGCGTGTTTAACTGTACAAAACATGCTACAAAAGTTATGTTAAAAACTGGCGGCAGTGTTATTAATATGGCATCTGTAGTTGGACTTGCAGGCAATGTAGGACAGTGTAATTATGCAGCATCAAAAGCTGGTATTATCGGATTTACAAAATCCGCAGCAAGAGAATTCGGACAAAAAAATATTCGTATCAATGCTATTGCGCCAGGCTTTATTGTATCAGAGATGACAAATGTTCTTCCAGATGCAGTAAAAGAAGCAACAACAAGTAATATTCCAATGAAACGCTATGGAAGCATGAAAGACGTAGCAAATACAGCATTGTTTTTAGCAAGTGACCTTGCAACTTATATTACAGGAGAAACAATTAGAGTAGACGGCGGTATGGCAATGTAATCTAACCCTAATAAGGAGGTGGAAAAATGAGTAATAGAGTAGTTGTTACTGGGATGGGAGTCGTATCCCCTGTAGGTAATGATATCGATACTTATTGGAATAATTTAAAAGAAGGCGTGAGTGGTATTAAACTTATCTCCGATGCAAATCATTTGGAAGAATTACAAGTAAAGGTTGCAGGAGAAGTCACAGACTTTCAGCCAGAAAAACATATGGATAAAAAAGAGCAAAGAAGACTTGCGAAATTTTCTCAGTTTGCTATTTATGCTAGTAAAGAAGCATTAGAGCAGGCGGGTATAGATATGACTAAAGAAGATCCTACTAGAGTGGGCGTTATCATCGGAAGTGGTATAGGTGGACTCGGTGTTATAGAAGAAGAAGCGAAAAAGCTAAGAGAAAAAGGTGCTAAAAGAATATCTCCGCTTTTTGTACCTATGGCTATTGTAAATATGGCAGCAGGCAATGTATCTATTTATACAGGTGCAAAGGGTATTTGTTCAACAGTTGTAACAGCTTGTGCATCGGGTACCCATTCAATTGGTGAAGCCTTTAGAGCACTTAAACAAGGTATTAATGATGTCATTATTGCAGGTGGTACTGAGGCATGTATTACACCCCTTGGTATAGCTGGCTTTAGTGCACTTACGGCACTTAGCAGTTCAAGTGATCCTAAAAGAGCATCTATTCCATTTGATAAAGAGCGAGATGGCTTTGTTATGGGAGAAGGTGCGGGTGTTTTAGTACTTGAAACACTAGAACATGCAAAGAAAAGAGGGGCACGTATTCTTGCAGAAGTAGTAGGGTATGGCGCAACAGGAGATGCCTATCATATTACCTCCCCTATGCCTGATGGTGAAGGGGCGACAAAAGCAATCCAAGAAGCTATTAATGAAGCTGGTATTGATCCAAGTGAAATAGATTACATCAATGCTCATGGTACAAGTACACCTTACAATGATAAGATAGAAACACTAGCTATTAAAAAAGTATTTGGGTATGACACTAAGGTAGCTATTAGTTCAACTAAATCGATGACAGGACATCTTTTAGGAGCAGCTGGTGGTATAGAAGCAGTGGCTATTGTTAAAGCTGTAGAAGAGGATTTTGTTCCGCCTACAATTGGCCATCAGGTTTCAGATGAAGAATGTGATTTAGATTATGTACCTAATGTAGGAAGAGCGATGAAAGTTAAATATGCAATGAGTAATTCACTAGGATTTGGCGGACATAATGCAAGTATTATAGTCAAAAAGTGGGAGGATGAAGTATAGATGGATATTGAAATTATTAAACAATTAGTTAATGAGTTTAAAGAAGCTGATCTTACGAAGTTATCGCTCAAATGTGACACATTTGAGATTAACCTTGAAAAAGAAAAAGAGATCGTTCAAATAGCCAGCTCCCAAGTCGTTCAACCAGCTATGAATTATCCAACTATTGCTATTAATAACGAAAGTGACAATGTTGTTATTAAAAAAGAAGATTGCTCAGAAAAAAAACAAATTACTTCACCGATGGTAGGGACTTTTTATGCATCAAGT
Organism: Cellulosilyticum sp. I15G10I2; assembly: GCF_900095725.1. Classification (NCBI taxonomy): domain Bacteria; kingdom Bacillati; phylum Bacillota; class Clostridia; order Lachnospirales; family Cellulosilyticaceae; genus Cellulosilyticum; species Cellulosilyticum sp. I15G10I2. The sequence continues at coordinate 401,231 of NZ_FMMP01000028.1, read as the reverse complement.
ACTCCTGGGGGAGCACCGTTTGTAACAGTAGGTTCTAAAATTAAAAAAGGTGACGTGATTTGTATTATAGAAGCTATGAAACTTATGAATGAAGTGGAAGCCGAAGTAGACGGCGAAATAGTAGAAGTATTAGTAAAAAATGAACAAATGGTAGAGTATGCTCAGCCATTATTTGTGATTAAATAATTTAAGGGAGTGAAACCATGTTAAACATTCAGCAAATTATGGAGATTTTACCCCATAGATATCCCTTTCTACTTGTAGATAAGGCTGAAATACTAGAAAATGGCGCAGGTGTTATAGGGTACAAAAACGTTACAATGAATGAACCATTTTTTCAGGGACATTTTCCAGGACTGCCTGTAATGCCAGGAGTTCTTATCGTAGAGGCATTAGCACAAGTTGGTGCCATTGCTATTTTATCTCAAGAAGCAAATAAAGGTAAAGTTGCCTACCTTGCCTCGGTTAAAGAAGCTAAATTCAGAGACAAAGTACTGCCAGGAGATATTTTAAAGCTAGAGTGCTCGATTATTAAACAAAAAGGCCCCATGGGCATTGGTAAAGCACTAGCTACTGTAGATGGCAAAAAAGTGTGTGAAGCAGAAATTATGTTTGCTATAGGCTAAGGGGAGGTGAGACATTGTGATTCAAAAAGTGCTTATCGCTAATAGAGGTGAAATAGCCGTTCGTATTATAAGAGCTTGCCAAGAAATGGGTATAGCAACTGTAGCTGTTTACTCTACTGCAGACCAAGAGGCGCTGCATGTTAAACTTGCTGACGAAGCTGTTTGTATAGGGAGTCCGCTTTCTAAGGACAGTTATCTCAATATAGAAAACATTATCAGTGCAGCAATTTTAACAGGCTCAGATGCTATTCACCCAGGTTTTGGATTTTTATCAGAAAATGCTAAGTTTGCAGAGATATGCAGTCAGTGTGATGTTAAATTCATAGGACCTACAGCTGATATGATCCGTATGATGGGAGATAAAGCAAAAGCCAGAGAAATGATGATGCAGGCAGATGTACCTGTAGTACCAGGTTCTGATGGCAAAATAGCAGATGCACAATCAGCCAAAAAGATTGCAGATCAAATAGGTTATCCTGTCATGCTAAAGGCCTCGGCAGGTGGTGGTGGTCGTGGAATGCGTATTGTATGGGAAGAGTGTGAGCTTGAAAAAGCTTTCTTATCAGCAAGCAGTGAAGCGAGTAATGCTTTTGGTGATGGCAGTATGTATATGGAAAAATATGTACAAAACCCACGCCATATAGAATTTCAAATATTAGGTGACGCTTATGGCAATATTGTACATCTAGGCGAAAGAGATTGCTCACTTCAAAGGCGACATCAAAAAGTTATAGAAGAGGCCCCCTCACCTTTTTTAAGTGAAGAACTTAGAGAAAGTATGGGAGAAGCAGCTATTAGAGCTGCTCAGGCAGTTAACTATGAGAATGCAGGAACTATTGAGTTTATTGTGGATAAAAATGGACATTTTTACTTTATAGAAATGAATACACGTATTCAAGTAGAGCATCCTATTACAGAGATGATAACAGGTGTAGATCTTATTAAAGAACAGCTAAAAATTGCATCTGGAGAAAAACTAAGTCTTACCACAGAAAATATTAAGTTAAAAGGACATGCAATTGAATGTCGTATTAATGCTGAAAATCCATACAAAAACTTTAGACCTTGTGCAGGCACTGTATCAGAGCTTCATCTTCCAGGTGGTCGCGGGGTTAGAATAGAAACAGGGTTATATCAAGGGTACAAAGTACCGCCTACTTATGATTCGATGCTTGCAAAGATTATTACCTATGGGGATACGAGAGAAGAAGCTATCAACATTATGGAAAGGGCTTTGGGGGAGTTAGTTATAGGTGGTTTAGATACGAATATCTATTTCCAATATCAACTACTTAACACCAAGGCATTTAAAGAAGGTAATTTTGATACTTCCTTTATTGAAAAAAACCTAGAAGCAATTTTAGAACAGGGAGAGGATGACGATGCTAGATAATTTCATTAAGCGATCAAAGAAATATGCTACTGCGAATCCTCAGCCAAAAAAAACAGGCATACCAGAAGGTATGTACGTTCAATGTCCAGGATGTAAGAAAAGTATCTATAAAACAGATCTTAAAACACAGCTTGGCGTATGTCCGGACTGTTCATATTATTATCCTCTTTCGCCCAGAGCAAGGCTTGCAACAATAGCTGATAAAGGAACTTTTAGTGAGCTCGACAAAGATATGATGAGTGTCAATCCATTAGAGTTCCCAGACTATGAAAAAAAGTTGGTTAATTATATTGATAAAACGGATCAAAAAGAAGCTGTTATAACAGGTACAGCTGAAATAGAGGGTCAAAAAACAGTTATTGGCATTATGGATTCGAGATTTATGATGGGAAGTATGGGCTCAGTTGTAGGTGAAAAGCTGACAAGAGCTATAGAACATGCAACACTTCATAAACTTCCAGTTATTATTTTTACAGCATCAGGCGGTGCGAGAATGCAGGAAGGTATTTTCTCCTTAATGCAAATGGCAAAAACAAGTGCAGCTTTAGCCAGACATGATGAAAGTGGACTTTTATATATAAGCGTACTTACCGACCCAACTACAGGAGGCGTAACAGCAAGTTTTGCCATGTTAGGGGATGTCATTTTGGCAGAACCAGGTGCACTCGTTGGATTTGCAGGACCTAGAGTAATCGAGCAGACCATTAAGCAAAAACTACCCGAAGGTTTTCAACGGGCAGAATTTCTGCTTGAGCATGGTATGATAGACGCCATTGTCAAAAGACAAGAGATGAGAGAAACTCTTGGACGTTTATTAAAACTCCATCAAAAGGAGGCTAAGTAAATGGAAAATATAAGAGAACGGATCGAAGCTCTTGGCGAAGCCATTAATCAGCTTAGTCAATTAGAACAAACTCCAGAGATTACTGATGAAATAACAAGACTTAAAGGAGTTGTCTATAGATTAGAAAAAAAAGCAGGAACTTTGTATGATCCTTGGGATAAAGTTAAGATCGCAAGAAAAATAGAAAGACCAAGAGCCCAGTATTATATCGATAATATTGTTACAGATTTTATAGAACTTCATGGCGATCGTGCTTTTAAAGATGATAAAGCTATTGTAGGGGGTATCGGTAAAATCGGTGAGCATACAGTAACTATTATTGTGCAGAATAAGGGCAATACAGCAAAAGAAAATATAGAAAGAAACTTTGGAATGCCTCATCCAGAAGGTTATAGAAAAGCTCTAAGACTTATGAAGCAGGCTGAGAAATTCAACAGACCTGTTGTATGCCTTATAGATACACCAGGGGCTTATTGTGGCATTGGTGCTGAGGAAAGAGGACAAGGCGAAGCAATAGCTAGAAATCTTCTTGAAATGGCAAGGCTTAAGGTACCTATTATATCCGGTATTATTGGAGAAGGCGGCAGCGGAGGTGCACTGGCACTTGGTGTAGCAGACAGAGTGTTTATGCAGACTAATACGACCTATTCCATTCTTTCACCAGAAGGCTTTTCAAGTATTCTTTGGAAGGATAGCAATAGAGCCAAAGAAGCAGCTGGCATCATGAAGATTACAGCTAGGGATTTGCTTGAATATGGCATTATAGATGATATTGTAGAAGAACCAGTAGGCGGAGCTCATAAAGATCGTGAACAAGCAGCTCGTGCACTTAAAGCGTATATTGCAGCTCAGCTTGATGAACTTGTTATCAAGGATTGTGAAGAACTTGTCAATGAGAGATATGAGCGCTTTAGGGAGTATGGGGCTTATTTTGAGGAGTAGCAGGTTGCGCTTCTATGCATAATTTAAGAGGTTATTTGAAAGGTTGAGAAGGCTTTTCAGATAGCCTTTTTTTTATTGGGCTTAAGGGTAGAAATAGTAGTTGTATTACGTCCGCAAGGTAGGGGAAGGGGTAACTTTCATCTCTCCACGCCTACCCACAGCCAAACCCGAGTCGAGCTGAAAGTTACCCCTCCCCCTACCAAGCTATATTATTTATAACTTTTATCTACTTTAAAAGAATGCCGGGTTCCTAAACCGTGCGTCGCATGTGAAAATACTCGCAGATATTAATAGATAACTCGTAAATTAATGACTATCAACGACTTATGAGTTTTGCTATTTATAAGAAGGGTGTAAGTATTTTAGTAGTGGGATGTCAATTCGATTAGTCGTTGCTGCAGTTATGTATAAGGTGAATGTGAACGCCAGTTTGGTAGAAACAACATAGATTATTGCAAATGAACAGTTAACAACAATTAGGTTCATATTGTATAATAAGTTTAAAATTGAATTAAAGATAGTACATATCAGTAATTACAAGATTTTATGGAATGGCAATAAAATTTATGGAGGAACATGAGATGAAGTACGATGCGATGATAATAATTGATATGCAAACAGCTTTAATTGAAAAAAATCCTTATAATAAAAATAAGGTTTTGGACAACATTAAAACTATTTTAACGAGCTGTAGAGCGCATAAAATCCCAGTTATTTATATTTGTCATGATGATGGCATAGGAACAGAATTAGAAGCTGGTAGTAAGGGCTGGAAAGTATTTGAGGATATAGCACCACTTAATGATGAAGTAATAATTGAAAAGCATTTTACGAGTTCTTTTAGAAAAACTGGATTAAAAGAGCATTTAGATAGTATAGGGGCAAAGAATTTAATTCTTTGTGGCATGCAAGTGGAGTATTGCTTTGATACTACTTGCCGAGTTGCTTTTGAATATGAATATAATATAACTATTCCTAGAGGGACAACTACCACTTTTGATAATACACTAGCAACTGCAGAAGTTTTATGTGAGTACTATGAAAATAAAATTTGGCATAATCGTTTTGCTCAGGTTGTTGATGTGGATAAAATTATTAAAAGAATAAATGCCTCCAATGAAGACTATATCCATTGATAATCAAAGGGGATAGTCTTTTTGTAATAAACGGTATATGACAATTCAGTAGTTTTCCTAAACTGTGTATTGGGGGGTTAAATCTTTTGAAGTACATCTGAATAAAGTCTTACAACTTTTTGAAATTAAAATGAGCGTGGGATTTTTTGTCTTGAAAAAATTCAAAGGATTGCTATATTGAAAGAGACTAATAAAATATAGACAACAGGGAGTTTTTAGTGCTAGGAGAATAAAAACGATATATACAAATGGGGACTGTTGTGATAGATAAAGCCTAGTGGGGGCGAGGCAGACTGTCTACAAACTAATTCAAAGCTTAGCAGAGGAGATTTTAGGGTTCGGAAGTTGCCTCTGGAGTATTTCGTTAAGAAAATCTTAGCAGTTTATTCAAATGGTTTTTAGGGAGACTGTTTGAGCAGCAATTATAAAATTTGTATGCAAATTTTATAATTCGCGAGTTTCGACCGTTCATTTGAAGAAAGTGCTTAGATTTTTAGAAATACGCAAGTGAGTAACTGGAGAACCCTAAAATTCCCCTGCGGACCTACCCAGAACTATGACTAGTAGTTTGCGGACAGTCGTAGGGGGAAGACGAATACTTATTGAAAAAGTTATAACAGAATGGGATGATAATTCTAATCTTCTTTATCTTTTTGCAAATGATAGTGTACTTGATTTTTATCCGCGGTTTAGATTTATTACAAGAGAAAAATTCACTAAGCTTATTACTTGAAAACGATTAAGCATTAGTATAGAATCAAAGCATAACGAAAGGCAAGTAAAAGATCAGGAGCCAGTAAATATCAGGAGGTAATAGGATGACAAATACACAGCTTTTTAATACAATTTCTAAAAGAAAATCTATTCGTAAATATACTCAAACACCACTTACGGATGAAGTGCTTACTAAAGTAAAAGAATATGCCAATAATGCTAGACCGCTTGATGCAAGTATTGGCTATGCGTTTTCTTATATAAGTGAGGAGCATGTAAAAAATCTATTGCCGATTAAAGCACCTCATTATATTTGTCTTTTTTCTGAGGAAAAAGAGGGGTATTTAATGAATGCGGGTTATTTGTTGCAGCAGATTGACCTTTATCTTTCGGCCAATCATTTAGGCAGCTGCTGGCTGGGGATGGCAAAGCTTTCAAAAGATATTCCAACTATGAAAAATGGTATGAAGTTTGTTATTATGCTTGCCTTTGGCAATACTGAGGAGCGAGTACACAGAACTGATGCTTCTGAATTTAGGCGAAAGAGCATAGACGCTATCTCAAGCATAAGTAGTGCAGAAGAATTGTTAGAGCCTGTTCGCTTGGCGCCTTCGGCTTCTAATAGTCAGCCTTGGTTTTTCAGCGGGGATATGAATGAAATAACAGTAAGCCGCGAAAAGTTAAATTTTATTAAAGCACCCCTTTATGGGAAAATGAATCAGATTGACATTGGTATTGCACTGTGTCACTTAATGTTGTCACTGGAACATCAGGGAAAAACCGGGATTGTTGATTTCAATAAAAATACCGCACCTAATGGGTATGAATTTATGGTAAAAGTTAAAGTAAAAAACGCCTAAAAATGCAAAACAAACACCAGCAAAATAACTGACAGAAGTGATGGTACGTATGAAAATTGAAATAGAGAATAATATAATAGAATGCAATGTGCAGTATGGTAAGGGGAAGAAATTATCCATTCATATAGAATCAACAGGTTTTATAACGATTAAGGCACCCAAGCATACTAGCGAAGAAACGATCATAAAAACTGTAGAGCTAAATAGTAAGTGGATATTAGAAGGGCTGCAGAGGATCAAAAAATTAAAAGAAGTTACAAAGCCAAAAGCATATCATGAGGAGGGAAAGTTTCTTCATCTTGGAAAAGAGTACTTGCTTCATGAATTAATAGATAACATAGAGTTAGAAGAGGATGAACTCAAAAAGAGTCTCAAAAAATTTTATGTTTCCAGCTGCAAGGATGTGGTAGCGAAACGGATAAAGATCTATGAAAAACAGCTTGGCGTAAAACCTAAAACGGTTGAAATAACAGAATCTAAGACCCACTGGGGAAGCTGTAGTTCAGATAAAAGAATAACTTTTAATTATAGACTGGCTATGGCTCCGGTCGAGGTTATAGATTATGTGATCGTTCATGAACTATGTCACCTGATGCATATGAATCATGACAGGTCTTTTTGGAGACGTGTTGGGAGTATTATACCAGATTATAAAAAAAAGCAAGAGTTTTTAGCGGCATATGGGCGCTATATGACACTATAGGCATCTTACTTGCCGTGTAAAGGGCTAAGCGAGATGCTTATAAGTTATAAAGGTTTATTCAATAATATTATGTTTCCTTAAGTAAGCACCTAATTTATCTTTTCTAACCTTATCAAAAACTTCTCCATAATATTTAGTACTGTAAGAAATTAACTGACAATCTCTTGCGTTTTTTAATATGTTACTTGCTTCTATCTTAGAGACTTTTGCTTTAGTAGTAAGCTCAGTCATACTTTTACAGCCATAGTAAAATATTTTTAGTACCTCTAATGCTTTATTATCATCCATTTTGTCACCTCATTTAATTTAATACATTAATATGTTCTATACTATCCTACCTTTACAAAGACTATTTGTAAAGGATTCTTTGATTTAGTCAGATATAAAAATTTAAGATACAGCTTACCCATAATTATAAAAAGATTTAAAAGAGGTGTAATGAAATATAAAGTATTACGTATTAACCTATGTAATAACTTAGCTAAGTCATTAGGTTTGTAAGGAAGGAGTTTTAAGAATGGAGGAAGTTGCTATACAAGGCTGCCTAAATCAATGCGAAGTCAGGGAGCAGGAGCTTACATATTTATTTGAAACTTATTATAAGAGAGTTTATAACTGCATTTATTACCGTGTGCATTGCCAATATGTATCAGAGGATTTAACAAGTCAAGTGTTTGAGAAGATTATGCTTAAGCTACATACTTATAAGGAGGAAAGGTCAAATTTTGAAGTTTGGTTATTTGCAATTGTAAGGAATGTAGTAAATGATTATTTTAGAAGTAAAAAAAAGCATCAATGGATTTCAATAGATAGTATACTGCATTTAAAATCTGCCAGCAAAGAGCCGGAGGCGTTAATTATAAGCAGAGAAACAAGTAGTGAGCTCCTAGAGGCTATTAAAGTACTGGAAGAGAATGAAAGGCATCTTATAGCGTATAAGTTTGGTGCAAGTCTTAAAAATAAGGAAATAGCACAGATTTTAGGCATGAGCGAAAGTAATGTGGGCGTAAAGCTTTATCGTATTATGAAGAAATTAAAGACTAAGCTGGAAGGAGAGGATGAGTAATGCATCAAGATCATTTCAAAGAAGAAAGAGATAAGGAAATAGATAGTGCGTTTTTAGACTTAACAAGACAGTTAATCGCCGTGGATTTTAGCAAAAGTAGTAATAAAGAAACAGTGTATATGAAGACCCTAAAAAATCTCAATGAGTCTGAAGGAGTAAATAATATGAAGTTAGTGCAGAAAGTTAAAAAAGCAGGCCTAGCGGTAGCAGCCATTGCACTGGTAACAACACTTAGTATGCAAACGACTTTTGCACAAGAGCTAGTAGAAAAAATTATAATGCAAATATCCTTAGGACATGTAACCGCTATACAATATGAAGATAGTGGCGTTAAAGAGAGCCCCGTGCCTCCTTCTTTAAAGGGGAAGATTTTTGATAAAGAGGGTAAGCCCATAGATTACTTTACAGAAGAAACAAAAGATATTTATACAGTAGATGGAGAAAGAATTGAAAGTGCTAAGCCCAGTGGAGAGATTGTAACAGTAACACAAGGAGAAAAATCAAGAGCAGAAGATACGCTAGTCATTAAGGATTCAGAAAGATTAAATGACTATACTTGTTTCAAGGTCATTTTGCCTTCTTACTTACCAGAAGGGTATGTATTTGACAGGGCTGAGTTTTATAAAGATGAAAAAGGTATTGTGAAAGATACTAAGTACATTTCCCTCTATTTTTCACATCTAACAGCAGAAAGATATATTTATATGCAGCAAAGGTATGCGGATGAAGGAACTGCTACTATAGGAAGTACTCCGGGAAATCTGAAAAAAATAAAAATCAATGGTGAAGATGCTATTTTACATGGCGATAGAAGTCTAGACTGGGAAATATATGGAAACATATACTTTTTAAGTGGCGCTAAGACAGAGGGAGAAGTTGGCAAAGAAGAGTTGATTAAGATTGCTGAGTCCATTAAGTAATGTAGAATATAAATAATATTAGACAGTGAGATAATAGATCTATTAAAGCTTCTTCAAGAGTCAATGGTAATAAGATAATCATTGACTCTTGAAGAAGCTTTGTTTTTGCTACGCTAATAAGCTAAAAGTACTTTCGTCTTGTCAGCCAAAATTATGAACAGGGAATATTCACAGTTTATAATAGTTATTATATTTAAAATTAATATGTATTTAGGCATTAAAGAAGATTGTGATATAATAAGAAGCAAGGCCTAGGAAGCCTGTATAATAAAAGAAAATGATATTAGAAGACTATTTGATAGGAGGCATAATATGATTTATAAACAAATTGGACAATCAGATCTTAAAGCATCTGTTGTATCTCTTGGAACTTGGGCTATTGGAGGCGGTTCTTGGTGGGGGCAGAATGATGATAATGAGTCTATTAAGACAATCCATGAAGCGATTGCAGAAGGTATTAACTTAGTAGATACTGCCCCTGTATATGGTTTTGGACATAGTGAAGAAGTAGTTGGTAAAGCCATTAAAGATAGAAGAAGTAACGTACTTGTATCTACAAAATGTGGGCTAAGGTGGACTGATCAGGAGGGCAGCTATTATTTTAGCAGAGATGGCAGGGATGTTTATAAGAATGTTTCAAAAAAAGCTATTAAAGATGATGTTGAGATGAGCCTAAGACGTTTAGGGACAGATTATATTGATGTTTATTTTACCCATTGGCAAAGTGTTGAGCCTTTTCTTGTACCAGTCAGCGAAACAATGGAAGCACTGAATGAACTAAAAAAGGAAGGCAAGATTAGAGCAATCGGTGCTTCTAATGTAACGCCTTGGCATATTGAAGAATATGTAAAGTATGGACAACTTGATATCATACAAGAAAAATATAGTCTTATAGACAGACGTATTGAAGAGGAACTTTTACCACTTGCCAAGAAGCACAATATTACTTTTCAAGCTTATTCGCCCCTTGAACAAGGGCTTTTAACAGGTAAAATGAAAAAAGATTATGTACCGGAAGTAAATAGTGCCCGTTACGGCAAAAAATGGTATCAGCCAGAAAATCTTGCGAAGGTAGTCAATATGGTGGAGGGGTGGCAGGATCTTTGTAAAAAGTATAGCTGTACACCAACACATCTTGTTATTGCTTGGCTGCTCGCACAAGGAGATAATGTCAATGTACTTTGTGGTGCGAGAAAGACAGAACAACTAGAGGATAATATTAAAGGAGCAGATATTATACTGGATGCTGCAGATACAGCACGTATGAGAGAAGATGCCTTAGCTTTATAGGGCAAAAGTAAATGCGTTCCTATAAAATACAAAGAGACACTTGAGAAAAGTGTCTCTTTGTGCTATAAAATATAATCAAGTATTTCATCTAGTGTTTTAGGACCAAAATAAATGGTTTCGTCATTAATAATAAGCGCAGGTACTTGTTTGATACCATAGTGTTTTTTGAGGGCAGGAAATAAATCGATATCAATCATTTCAGCTTGAACATTTGGATTTAATAGAGCGAGTCTTTGGGCTGACACTACAGTATCAGAATAAGAGCTGCCAGTAGAAGATACACATACTTTAAGATCAACAGGCCTGTCAATAGCAATAATCTTTTGAGCCAAGGAAGGGTCAAGTTCTTCTCTAGGGCCAGCTAAATAGTAAATAGCCAAAATGAAGGCAGTAAGTGTATCACCAACTGGAAGACCATGAAACTTAACACCCATATAATAGTTTTCATCATCAATTAAACTGACAACAGGAAACTTATCAGCATGGAAAAAAACTTCAGCATCAGGATTTTCATCTTTATTATAAGTTTCAGTATGAATATACCGGCTTAAGCTTGCGATGCTTCGAATATAGTTTTTTAATTCTATAGATTTAGGGTTTTCAGAGTCTACAATAGTAGCAAGTGTAATTTCTCTTTCAAGATTTGAAAAAATAATTTTAAGAAGCTTTATTGTAGATTCACCTAAAAGCGTGCTGGCAGTGCCTAGGAACTTTTCCGTTAGAGATCTTTTTTCATCTATATATTGCATCATTCATTCTCCTTAATCTTTATATTAAAATGACTTATCAATCTATGAATCTAAATCTAGTATGTGTATTTTTAGAATGATTAATAGAAAAAGAAAATGGAAAATAATAATATATTTTTAGTAAGTAGTTATTTCTTAAGAATTTGTAAGAAAGTTATTTCATGTTTTGTAAGATGGTTCATATAAAATGAAAGTATCTTAAGGATTAATCTCGTGTATAATAAACTTAAAAAGTAGTATGTAACATGGAGGAAGGCGTATGACTTATACTTTGTTGGTATGTGATGATGATAAGCTGATTGTTAATTCTATAGCGCTTCATCTGCAAAAAGAAGGCTATCGTATACTTAAGGCGTATGATGGTTTAGAGGCATTGGAGCTTATAAGAACGCAGGAAGTACATCTTGTTTTGTTAGATGTGATGATGCCTAAGTTAGATGGGTTATCAACAACGCTTCGTATCAGACAGGAAAAAAATATTCCTATTATTATTCTTTCGGCTAAAAGTGAAGATACGGATAAGATTGCTGGACTGAATTTTGGAGCGGACGATTATATGACCAAGCCCTTTAATACCTTTGAGCTTTTAGCCAGAGTAAAATCACAATTAAGAAGGTATACAACGCTTGGATGTCTGCAGCTTGAAAAACAATTTTTAGTAACTGGTGGTTTAATGGTAGATACAGAAACAGGCAGAGTCACCGTGGATGGAGAGCTTATTAAGTTAACGCCTACAGAGTATAAAATACTCGTGTATCTCATGAAGAATATGGGGATTATTTTATCTATTAATCAGATTTATGAAAATGTATGGCAGGACGTAGCTTATGCTGCAGAGAACACAGTTGCAGTACATATTAGAAGACTTAGAGAAAAAATCGAGATTAATCCCAAAGAACCAAAATATGTAAAGGTGGTGTGGGGTAGTGGTTACCTGGTTGAAAAAATGTAGTTATAGTTATGTGGCTAAAGGCATAGTCTGTATTTTATTTTGTGTGTCTGCTTTTTTGATGTTTAATAGTTTAGCAGGCCTAGGAAGTATTCCAAAAGAAAAAAGTTGGTATGAGAGTGCTAGTTTTATGAATCAATTAACTTATAAAACTGGTTTTGTAAGAGATTGGATAGTACGTTATAAAGATGAAGCCATATTTAGTCCTAGTAGTATTGAAGAAGAACAGATAAAAGCCTATAAAGCAAATAATGATAAGATAAAAAATGATGAACAAGCTATAGAGACTATTATTAAAGATCGACAAGCTTATTTTAAACGTATCGAGCAAGAACTCATAAAAGATAATATTAATGTGGAGTATCTAGGCATTAATCTAACAACAGGAGAGGTAGTTACAAATATAGCACGTTATAATAGCAACAACCAAAAAGAGGTTATAGAGGAACTTATCAAAAGACCAGGTTTTGTTTGGGCGAACGGTAGTACTATACTTAAAACACATAAGACCCCTTATGGGAATGAAGGTTATTTTTATTACAACTATAATCAAAATTTTTATACTGGAGAGCCGTTTGAGGGAGATGAAGATTTTGAAATTTATGTAGCTGTTACTGAAGAAGTAAAAGAAGGAGATTGGTTTTACAAGGACAAACAAGAATTTGACAAACGCAGCCTTATAAGAGATAAAGTTTATGGGGCGGGCATAATCGGCGTCCTCCTTGCCCTTATTTTACTCGTGTACTGGATAAAAATAATAGGACAGAGGGAGAAGGGGGGGCCTATTACAATCAGGTTATTTGATAAAATACCTTTTGAAATACAATTTATTATTTATGGTTTGGGTATGCTTATCTGGGTAGCTGGCAGTGCAAGAATACTTCGTGAAATCGTACCTCATAGCTGGCTGCCTTATACTTTTGATCCTAGTAGTCTGGGAGTGGAAATAGGCATATTTCTTTTAGTGAGTATAGGTGTTTTTATCAACATACTCTTTGCAAGCAGTCTAATAAAACATATTAAAAATCATACGATGCATCAATATATAGGCGTTGTGCGCGTAACAAGATGGTTAGTTAAAACACTTGTAAAAGAAAAGACATTGCCACTGGCAGCGGTTTTAATAGTAGGGGCATATTTCTTTATAAATTTTATGTTTGTTTTTATCATGTTGGTATTTGGGTCGCGCATTATTGTACTACCTGGCATGGTATTGATGTTAGGATTTAATGTAGCAGCAGCACTTGCTCTATTAAAAATAGTACTGGATTACTTGAAGCTTTTTAGAGGCAGTAAGCAGATAGCACAAGGTAATATCAAGACCAAAATCGAACTAAACTATGCGTTACCTGTTATGAATGATATGGCGCATATTATTAATCACATAGGGGAGGGCCTTGAGCGAGCAGTGGAAGACTCTCTTAAAAGTGAAAGATTAAAAACAGAGCTTATTACCAATGTATCCCATGACCTTAAAACACCCCTTACTTCTATTATAAGTTATATTGATTTACTCAAAGAAGAACCTATGGAAAATACTGCAGCAAAAGAATATATTCAAGTGTTAGATGAACGCAGCAATAGGCTTAAACAGCTTGTTGAAGATCTAGTAGATGCGTCTAAGGCTGTAACGGGTAATGTAAAAGCCAACTTAGCACCACTGGAGCTTAATCAGCTTGCTAGACAAGCCATAGGAGAATATACTGACAGATTAGAAGCAAATGGATTAATGATCGTTATGAATAGAATGGAAGAAGTTCGTATTTTAGCTGACGGCAGACATATGTATCGTATCATAGAAAACTTATTATCTAATGTCAATAAGTATGCAATGCCCCATACAAGAGTTTATATTGATATTCTACAGGAAAATGGATATGGTGTATTTGTTATTAAAAATATATCTAAAGAATATTTAAATATAGATCCAAGTGAACTAACTAAAAGATTTGTAAGAGGTGATAAATCAAGAAGTACTGAAGGCTCAGGTCTTGGGCTTGCTATTGCTGAAAGTTTGGTTAAGCTGCAAAATGGATTATTTCATAATAGTATTGATGGGGATTTGTTTAAAGTAGAAGTTAAAATTCCTATTTGCTAAAGAGAACTTAGCTAAAAATCTATTTGCCTCCTATTTAGTCCTCATGGTATATTTAAATCAACTTAAATAGGGGGTAAAGCATTTGAATTGGATACAAACTTATCTTTTAGATCATATAGTAAATAATAATATTATATTAAAAAACATAGTTTATACAGTAGGTGTGCTGCTTGTATTTTATGGGGTAAAGCGCTATACCATGAGAATTGTCCGCAAAAAGGAGTACGACGCAGCTAAAGAGTTCACCATAAGAAAAGCAGTAAAATCACTATTTAATGTGCTGTTTATCATTGCACTTTTGATTATTTGGTATGACTCTAAAGACAATATACTGTCCTTTATAGGGGTTTTCACAGCGGGTATGGCTATTGCCATGAGAGATATTATACTGAATATGATAGGTGCACTCTACATACTATGGGCAGCCCCTTTTAAGATTGGAGATCGGATTGAGATTTCGGGACAAATAGGAGATGTCATTGACGTGAAGCTCTTGCAATTTAGCATATTAGAGGTAGGCAATCGTATTGCAGGGGAGCAAAGCACAGGAAGAATTGTGAATATACCTAATCTGTATATCTTTAACTACCCACTGGCTAACTATGAAAAGGGCTTTAGATTTATATGGAATGAGCTTGTTATTCCTATTGATAAAGACAGTAACTGGGAGCTTGCAAAAGAGCTTATTTATAAGCTGTTAGAAGAACATACTGGAGAGATGATAGAAGAAGCTAAAGCACAGATCAATGAGGCAGGCAAGCATTATTTGATTTATTATAATAATTTAACGCCAACGATCTATACAGAACTTAAAGAACATCAGATTCTTTTCAATGTCCGTTATTTATGTGAGCCTAGAAAAGTAAGAGTCACAGAACATATTTTATGGGAAGCAATTCTTAAGATGACTAAAGCATATGAAGAAATAAAATTAGGATAAGAAAATATAGTTCTGGCTGAAATAATTTGAATAAACCTTGGGATAATAAATAAAGAGGTGATAAAATGAGTCAGGTTAAAGTTGCGGCTTTTGCAGGAGGATGTTTTTGGTGTATGGTAAAGCCCTTTGATCAATTAGAGGGGGTTATAAAGGTGGTAGCAGGCTATACTGGGGGACAAAAGAAAGACCCAACATATGAAGAAGTATGTACCCATACCACAGGTCACTATGAGGCCGTTCAGATCACTTATGATCCAGAAAAAGCAAGTTATAAGGAACTTGTAGATGCTTTTTTTAGAAGCATCGATCCTACAGATGAGGGTGGACAGTTTCACGATAGGGGAACAAGTTATCAAACAGCTGTCTTTTATTATGATAATGAGCAAAGGCAGATAGCGGAAAATTACAAAAAAGAGCTTGAAATGAGCGGAAGGTTTAAAAAGCCTATCGCAACGCTTATTAAAGAAGCTGAAGTTTTTTATCCAGCGGAAGCGTACCATCAAGATTATTATAAAACGAATCCTTTTAGATACAACCTATATTATAAAGGATCTGGAAGAGAGGCATTTATTGAAAAAAATTGGTATAACAATACTTCGGATAAAAAAGAATTGAAGAAAAACCTAACTGATATACAGTATAAGGTTACACAAGAAAATGGGACGGAGCCTCCCTATAATAATGCCTATTACGATCAATTTGAAGAAGGTATTTATGTGGATATTGTAAGTGGCAAACCGTTGTTCTCATCTAAACATAAATTTGACTCAGGGTGTGGGTGGCCTGCTTTTTCAAAGCCTATCAGCCATGCCAATATAAGAGAAAAAGAAGATTTAACCCACGGGATGATTCGCAGCGAAGTGCGAAGTAAACATGCGGATTCTCATTTAGGTCATGTATTTGATGATGGCCCTGTAGAAGAAGGTGGCCTTAGATACTGTATTAATTCTGCAGCACTTAGATTTATTCCTAAAGAAAAAATGGCAGAAGAAGGGTACGCGGCGTATCTTGATCAGGTATAGCTAGTTATTAAGGTAAATTTTAAAAATAAAGCCTAATGATTTTTAATCTAAAAATCATTAGGCTTTATTTAATACCTATTGACAACAGAGGTTTAAAGTTGTAGACTTAATAAAGGTTTACAACTTTAAACCTAAACGTTAATCAATTTATCGTCTAAAGACTTGAAGGGAGAACGATGGAGACAATTAAATTATCAAATTCTGAAATGAAATTTATGCAGTTAATATGGCACAGAGCACCAATCAATTCTACAGCACTTGTTAAACTTGCAAACGCTGAACTTGGGTGGAAAAAATCCACAACCTATACTGTTTTACGTAGACTGGGTGAAAGAGGGATCATAAAAAATGAAAAGGCCATAGTGACCAGTCTTATAGAAAGACAAGAAGTGCAGCAAGTACAAAGTGAGGAGTTATTAGGAAGAGTTTATGAGGGGTCTATAAAGATGTTTTTAGCCTCATTTTTACAAAGAGAAAAAATAACAGAGAAAGAGGCTAAAGAACTTAAAACCATTATCGATGAGTATACACAGAAAGGGGAATAATCAGTATGGTTACTTTATTTAATAAAGTAGTTTATATGAGTATGTTATCTACTTTGGCAGCAGTTTTGATCATCTTCCTAAGAGCTTTAATTGGCAGCCGATTGCCTAAGATATTGAGTTACGCTATGTGGGGGATCTTGCTATTTAGATTGCTAGTGCCTATCTCTTTTTCATCCGCTGTGAGTATTTTTAATCTTTATCCTATTTCAGCAGAAAATATTACCATATCACTGGACACCACAATAAAAGACTATACAAAGCAGCCTATAGATCGAATTTTAAATACTGATCAAGTCAGTGACACTTCAAATATGATAAGTCAAGAATTTATTATTAACACATGGTTTATAACAGCATTAATCTTAATAGGCCTTTGTATTCTATTTTATTATGGGACTGTAAAAAAACTTAATGAAGCTATAGTATATCATCCAGATGACTTATTAGAAGAAGCATTAAAAAAAGAAATTCTCAAAAGAAAAGTCAGGATATTTAGTTTAGAAGAACTGTCTACCCCAGTCGTATGTGGTATTTTAAAACCTAAAATTATAGTACCTGCTGCGCTTATTACAGCCAAAGATAAGACGGTGCTTAAAAATGTTATAAAGCATGAAATAGTACATATCAAAAGATTTGATCATCTTATTAAACTAATCGCTCTAATGGCCGCATGCATTCATTGGTTCAATCCTATTATTTGGATTGCATTAAGCTTAGCGCACAAAGATATGGAAAGATCCTGTGATGAAAAAGTTATCCAGCTTTCAGATCAGGATATCAAAAAAGAGTATGCAAGTTCACTGCTTCACTTCTCACTAGAAAAAGGCAGTCTTAAAAGCGTAGGGATCGTAGCCTTTGGAGAAAGTAATATGAAAAAGAGGATTAAGGGAGTACTTCGTTATAAAAAACCTAACTTTTTAATAAAAATGGTTTGTATCATCATCTTAATTGGAATGGGAGCCTTTTTTATCAGTGATGCCAGTCAAAAAACGATTGATATCCAGCTCGAAAGGGTAAAAGAGCAGCAAGGTGAAAATTGGACAGAACTAGATAAGGTTTCTCCCTATGTAGTCAGTGCAGCTATTGCAAGTGAAGACAGAAATTTTAATAAACATAGTGGTGTAGATATAACGCGAATAGCTGGAGCATTTATAAATAATGTAACAAAAAGAGGGCAGCTTCAAGGGGCTTCAACGATCACTCAGCAACTCGTTAAAAATGTAAGTTTAGAGGATGAACCTATTTCACTAAGCCGAAAAAGAAAAGAAATTTATACAGCACTAAAACTAGAAAGAAACTATAACAAAGATCAGATTATGGAAGCTTATTTAAATGTTATTGCTTTTGGCCATGGCATTCAGGGGATAGGAGAAGCGGCAAGAACTTATTATGAAAAAGAGCCTTCAGATTTATCAAAAGAAGAAGCAGCCACACTGATTGCAGTGATACAAGCACCAACATTATACAGTCCTTTGCTAAGTCCAGAAAACAATAAAAATAAAGCAGATTATATTATAAGCATGATGAAGGAATAAAGATTGAAAGAAAGTATAGGAAGCACACATTATGAAACCATTTAGAAAGCTATTAAAGCATAAAATAATTTGTTTAAGTATTATTTTTGTTACGTTTATTTATGTTAATAACAGTTCGACTTTTACTAAAAAGAGTGCAGAAAAGCCTATTTTGTTAGCCCATAGGGGACTCGCTCAAACTTTTCCGATGGAAGGGATCACTGGAGAAACCAATACAGCGCGGCGTATATACGAGCCAGAACATCCTTACTTAGAAAACACCATTGCATCTATGGAAGCAGCTTTTAGGCTTGGGGCTGATATCGTTGAGTTTGATATACAACTTACTCAAGACGGAAAATTTGCTGTTTTTCACGATGCAACCCTTGACTATCGTACAGATGGTGCAGGCAGAACAAGAGAATATACCATGGAGGCGTTAAAAACCCTTGATATTGGGTATGGTTATACGGCTGATTGTGGAAAAACCTACCCCTTTCGTGGCAAAGGTATTGGGCTTATGCCTACATTAGATGAGGTTTTGGACTATTTCGAGGGCCAAGCATTCTTAATCCATATTAAAAGTAATGATCCAGAAGAGGGGGAACTACTGGCACAGTATCTTCAAAATATTCCTCAAAGTCGTCTGGATCGGCTTATAGTCTATGGAGGAGATGAACCTATTGACAGGCTTAAACAAAACCTTCCGAATTTACGAGTAATGTCTAAAAGGACGATGAAAAAAGCTTTAATTTCTTATATGCTGGTGGGATGGAGCGGATATGTGCCGGATTCAATGAAGAATACCTATCTGCATTTACCTCAAAAATATGCGCAGGTATTATGGGGATGGCCCCATCGATTGATTAAGAGAATGGACAATGCCAACTCGCTTTTTATTGTCGTCGCAGGAGATGGAAAGTGGTCAGAAGGATTTGATAACATAGAAGATTTAAATCAAATACCTCTTAGTTATACGGGGGGAATCTGGACAAATCGTATTGATCGCATTGGTCCAACGGTAAAAGGAGAGAGCATGAAGTGAATTTTAAAAAATATGATTTATATAACGCTTACTTAATAATTGTAACCGGGGTGCTGCAGTGTATTGCAGCACCATTGTTTTTTAAAAGCTTGGAGGAACCTGCATTTTGGTTTTTTAATGGAGGAACCACCTTGATGCTGCTTGGCTATTTAAATGTTCTTAGGATCAATTATGGAACAAAAATACGATCCATTAGAAAACTAAGCATTTTTGCGAATTTTTTTGTACTTGTATTTTGGCTGAGTATGTTATATTGCCTATTTTATAAATTTCAAAGATATCCTATGGCATTTATTGAGTTAGTCATTTTAGCAGCAGCTTTCTTATTTTCTTTAAAGGAGCAAGAATAAGCTAGAAATAGATAGTCATACAGATAAGATTATTTAAAACAAACAACATTTGGCGATACTTGTCATATTATACTATGAGAGTTAGAGTTTATCTAAAGTTAAAGGGAGGTAATATATATGCCTAATTACAGTCCAAAAGGAAAAGTAATACCATCAGCATCAGCAGTATCAGGAACAGTAGTAGATCAAAATGTTACTGCAAGTACTTGGGGATTATTTTTACTCAAAGGAACAGCTCTGGATTTATCAGAATCGCCACTGGCAAGCGGCGCTGTCCAAGTATGGGAAAGTACAGCACCTACTACAGGACCAGCTACACGTATGACCTTTACTGATGCAGAAGGGATATATGGTATAACGTGCAAAGCCAATGTAGCACTTACCATAAAATTCTATGACAATTAGTCTTTAGAATTTTTAGGAGTGTTTACTTATCTTATATGAATAGCATATAAGATAAGTTTTTTTGGCTTTATTAAGCCATTATTTGCTAAGAAGGGGGGGATATGTATATGGCACCTAAAATCGTCATTTCAGGAAGCCGGATTATTTGTTGTGAAATCATGACTGTAGATATGGTTTTACCAGCCAAGAAATATATTTTACTTAAAGGTATTGTGTATAGTCCAAATGGAGAGCCCTTACCTGACGTGGCGGTAGAAGTATTGCAAATAAATAGAACGATACATCCGCCAGTAGAAAAGCGGCTAGGGGTGACCTTTACGATGCAGGATGGTTCATATGGCATATCTTTACCTAGAGCTTGTAGTGGATATAGTTATAAATTAATAGCCTACTCAGCTATTTATCCTTAAAATCACATCGATGTCATTGTGACAAGGAGGCATTATGAAAAAGTATAAGACAGCAGATGGATATAACGTATATCGTATAAAAAAAGGGAGTAAGAGTCATGAGTTAGCTCATCGTAAAACCTATCAAAAAGATATAGATGATTTACTGGGGACTTTAGATGATATCAAATATGATTCAATCATTTTTATATTTGGCATAGATACAGGAGGCTATCTAGGCGCCTTATCTCGTCTATTATGCAGTAAGAATAAAGTCGTGATTTTTGAACCTAGTGCAGAAGTTTTTGAGCAATATAACCCGCGTATAGCTGAACAGATTCAACTTGTTTTTTATGAAAAAGACCAGTTGAAAAATTTTTTTGATAAACATATTAATAGTGTTAATTTTAATAATTTATATTTCCATGCATTTGGAAACTATGCCAAGATCTACAAAGAAGAATATGATCACTTAGTAGAGACTTTGGATTGGGCTTATATTAATGCATCTTCACAACTTGTTTTAGCCAATAGATTTAGAGAAGTATTTATTCAAAATATGCTTGCTAATCTAAAAATATTAAATAAGGCCACACCTATTCACCATTATCTATTTACCAATAAAAATGTGCCAGCTATTATTGTATCAGCTGGACCTTCACTAGATAAGCATATTCAAGTTATGGCTGCTCATAAAAACAGACTGAAAGACTACTTTATTATTGCAGGAAGCAGAACAGTACGGGCACTTATCCAAAACGATATAAAGCCAGATATGATTTTATCAATAGATCCCATAGATGCTAACTATGATATGATGAAAGAGCATTTAGATTTAGATGTACCACTGGTTTTTTATGAGTATAGCAATAGGTATTTAGTAAAGGATTACCAAGGCGAAAAAATATATATAGCTTCTTTGTTGCCTAAAGTAATAAAAGCATTTAGGCATTTAAAGGGAGCTTATTTAGGAGGCTCAGTAGCACATACTTGTATTGATATGGCAAATATGCTGGGATGTTCCCCTATAGTGTTAGTAGGGCAAGATCTTGCTTATACCTATGATAAGCATCATTCAGATACAGCAACTTATGAACGTGACAAAACACTTAAGTATGAATCTCAAATAACAGTTGAAGATGTATTTGGGAATCAGGTCAAAACGACCTTAACGCTTAATCACTTTAGAAAGAAATTAGAGGATTATATAGCACTTTATCAGTCAAAAACTGATGTAGCGTTTATTAACTGTTCCTATGGGGCAAAAATTGAGGGGGCAGCGCATAAAGAACTCTCAGAGATATTTAAAAGCAGTATACCTTACGCATCAAAAAAAACTTTGACTCCTTATAAAGATATCGTTATAGAGAGTAAAGCGGCGGCAGATACGATACTTAGGTATATTGATGAATGTTTGGAAAAAGCTGGCCAGGGATTAGAATTATGCAATACAATCATCTTAGAAAATAGTGAGAAGTCTTTAATTGATGTCGAGGAAAAAGATATCGATTTACAAAGAATATTATATATTCTAAAGCTTGTCAATGAGTTTGAAAATGCTGCAGAAAGTCATTATTTAGGAGGCTATTTTAGTAAATTTAAGTATGATATTAAACAGAATGCATTTAATATGTTTGCTAAAGACTATGACAGACTCACTTCAGATTTGCAGCATCAGGCACAAGCTTTTAAGGCTTATTTTCAAGCGATGCAAGAGATGTTAGAAGAAGTAAAACACATAGGGTGCGAAACAGTAACGGAATTTTATAAGTAGCATATATTGAAATAAGGTATAAGATGAGGAGATGCGATTTTATGGGCATAGAAATTGATGGAAAAACCTATCAAGAGGTTAAAATTAAAAAATTAGTAATTAATGGTAAAGAACAACACGGGCAAATTATTTCCGCTGATGCTGCAGATAATGCCCAAGAAATAAGTGTAACTATATATACCCAAGATTCTAATACTACAGAGAAGCTTCAAGAAGAACAGTAGTGAAGTCTATGAAAGGGCGAAGTCAAGCATCGATTATACTATGTGGATCAAAGCTGAGAAGAAATAGGCAATATAACGTTAATGTGATATTAAGAACTCATCGTTTTCAAATCATACGAGGAACAGTATATGATCACAGTCAACAGCCGAGTATTGGGGCAGTTGTTCAAATTACTCAGATAAGAGCTGATGATAATAATAAAAGAAAAATATTAGGTTATTGCTCTACAGATGAGAATGGGGAATATGTATTTGCTATTTCGGCACTAGCTTGTATGAAATACGAAATGGCTGTATATGCGCCTTTATCTTAAATGATAGGAGGGATAATTTTGAAAGCTTATGCAGAAATTCTTATCACACCAAGAGAATTAAGAAATTGTACCACATTGCAAAAAAATATTATATTGCAAAGAGATAATGATGTGCTCATAACAGGGTGTGTATTAGATGCACAATGTGAACCTATTTCGGGAGCAGTTGTGGTGATTAGACAAATAAGCCATACTCATCAAGTGCCCAAAGAGAAGGAGTTAGGTTATACTCTAAGCAATCAAGAGGGTAAGTTTGCTCTCTTAGTAGTAAGGGATGATACGATCAATTATAGACTGGACATTTATGAACCTATAATGAAGGTAGAGTGACTAAGTGCAAAGGAAGATTATAATGAGAAGAAATAAAAATACCACTTATACAGATGAAGTATTCATTAAAGGCTGTGTGTGTTATGAAGACCTGGAACCTGTAAAAAATGCGATAGTTATTTTAGAGCAAATACTTTTAATGAAACCTTCGTGCGCATTTAATGTGGAACATGAGGTTATCTATTCTACGTATACAACGACAAATAGACATGGGGAGTTCTGTTTTCTTATTGGGGATAGAAATAAATACTATAAAATAAAAGTTTTTGATACCCATTACAATGATAATGGCAGGCATACTTCTAATATGACTATTTGTCTATGATAAAAAAAGAAACTGATGACAGTTTCTTTTTTTATCATAGACAAATAACAGGAGCTATCCTCTTAGGACTTAAAAGAAATAAAGGAGGATGTATATGAAAAAAGTGTTAGTAACAGGAGCGGATGGCTTTATAGGAAGTCATTTAGTAGAAGGACTATTAGAAGAAGGCTATTGTGTCAGGGCTTTTGTCTATTATAATTCATTTAATTCTTGGGGGTGGCTTGATACATTACCTAAGCCTGTGCGAGATCAAATCGAAGTGTTTAGCGGAGATATCAGAGATCCAAATGGTGTTAGAAAAGCCATGGAGCATATAGAAGAGGTTTATCATCTGGCAGCCCTTATAGCCATACCTTTTAGCTATCATTCACCAGATGCTTATGTGGATACGAATATCAAAGGAACCCTTAATGTACTGCAGGCAGCCAGAGTGCTGGAGACAAATCGCATATTAATCACATCTACATCGGAAGTTTATGGCAGTGCAAGATATGTGCCTATTGATGAAGCCCACCCATTTCAAGGGCAGTCCCCTTATTCAGCAACCAAAATAGGTGCAGACAGGTTAGCCGAATCTTTCTATAAAAGTTTTGCGCTGCCTGTAACTATTGTAAGACCCTTTAATACCTACGGTCCCAGACAGTCATTAAGGGCAGTTATCCCTACGATTATCACACAATTATTATCAGGGGAAAAAGAAATTAAACTAGGTATGCTGACACCCACCAGGGATTTTAATTATGTTAAAGATACAGTAAATGGTTTTATGGAGATAGCCAAAAGTGAGAAAACCATAGGGGAAGAAATAAACATTGCAACCGAAAAAGAGATCTCTATAGGGTGCTTAGCCAATGAACTTATTAATCAAATTAATCCTCATGCCAAAATAATATGTGACGATCAAAGATTAAGACCCGAAAAGAGTGAAGTAAATAGATTATTAGGTTCTAATAAAAAGATAAAAGAACTGACCTCTTGGAGGCCTGAGTATTCCATTGAAGCTGGACTTAAAGAGACTATTCAGTGGATGGGTCAAAATTTAACCAAATATAAGTCAGATATTTATAATATCTAATAAGGGAGGAAACTATGATACCCCTATCTGTTCCTCAGTTAAAAGGCAATGAAATAAAGTATGTAGTAGATGCTCTGCAAAGTGAATGGGTATCCACCTCAGGGAACTATGTGACTCGATTTGAAGAAGAGATGAAAAAATATCTAAAGGTAGACCAGACGTCAGCTTGTCAAAGTGGTACAGCAGCCATACATCTTGCATTAAAACTTTGTGGGGTAGAAAAAGATGATGAGGTCATCGTCCCGACACTCACTTTTATAGCAACTGTTAATCCCGTTAAATATTTAGGTGCCGAGCCAGTATTTATGGACTGTGACGATACTTTAAATATAGACTGTGATAAATTGGCCTGTTTTTTGCAAAACGAGTGCAAGCTGACAACTCAGGGCTTAATCAATAGACATACGGGCCGCAGGATTAAGGCGTTAATTGTAGTGCATATATTTGGGAATATGGCGAATCTAGAAACAATACACCAGCTTGCTAAGACCTATCAGATAAAACTTGTAGAAGATGCAACAGAAGCCTTAGGAACCTACTTTACTGAAGGCCTGTACAAAGGCAGATTTGCAGGGACCATAGGAGATTTCGGAGCCTACTCCTTTAATGGCAATAAAATGATTACAACAGGGGGAGGTGGGATGCTCGTAGCCAAAGATCCTTTGATGGTAGAAAAAGCAAGGTATTTATCTGCCCAGGCAAAGGATGATCCCCTTTATTACCAGCATAATGAGATAGGTTATAATTACAGAATGACTAATTTGCAAGCCGCTTTAGGGGTTGCACAATTAGAGCAATTAGAGGCATTTATAGCAGTTAAGATTAAAAATTATAATCATTATAAAAGTAAAATAAACGTGGCTTCAGGGTTAAGTCTTTTAGCCTTTAACCCAAAAGCTAGAAACAATCATTGGTTTTATGCTTTATATCTTCAAGCGGAGCGATTTGAAAGAGATAGGCTGATGCAAAAACTTAAGGAAAATAAGATTGAAACAAGGCCTATATGGCAGCTTATTCATACACAAAAGATGTACCTAAAAAATCAAGCTTATCAAATAGAAAAGGCCCCCTATTATCTAAGCCGTGTTTTAAATCTGCCATGCAGTATCAATCTAAAAGCTGAAGAGATAGAGTCTATAACACATATACTGGGGAGCTTGTAAAGAGATAGAGAGAAGGGGGAGCATGGAAGCTATCAGCAGATTTTTTGTAACTAAAGATATCACGATTAGGCAAGCTATAGAGCGGTTAGATCAAACAGCTAAGAAGCTCCTCGTTGTAGTGGAAGACAAAAAGTTAATAGGTGTTATTACGGATGGAGACATACGTCGCTGGATTCTTAAAAATGGCGATATTAAACGGAGTGTAAGTTTGATTATGAATACCTCACCAGTTTTTTTAAATAGGGAAGAGAAAGATAAGTGTATTGAACTTATGAAGGCACACAGTATTGAAGCAATCCCCCTTATAAATGATAGTCGTGAGGTCGTAGATATACTATTTTGGAATGAAGTATATGATAATCAATTTAAGTATTACAACACAAATGATATTCCCGTTATGATTATGGCAGGGGGAAAAGGCACCAGGCTGCATCCCTATACAAAGATTATTCCTAAGCCGCTTATTCCAATAGGGGATACGCCTATAGTAGAAAGAATCATTAATAGGTTTTTAGAATTTGGATTTAATGATTTTTATCTCATTATGAACTATAAAAAAGATATGATAAAAGCATATTTTAATGGTGAACAGCCTTATCAACTGAACTTTTTAGAAGAAGATAGTCCGCTAGGGACGGCAGGGAGCTTATCTGTATTTGAAAATAATATACAAAGCACTTTTTTTGTCAGTAACTGCGACATATTAATTGATATCAACTACTCCCAGCTTTTAAATTATCATAAAAAACACCACTATAAGATGACAGTTGTTACAGCTTTGAAAAATTATGAGATACCTTATGGTGTATTTACTTTAAATGAGAAAGGCGCCATAAGTACACTGCGTGAAAAACCCCAATATGAGCTTTTGGTTAATACTGGGATGTATGTACTGGAGGCAGAGCTACTAAGTTATATTCCAAAAGAGAGTTATTTTGATATGACAGATCTGATTAATCAGTGTCTGGTAAATAGTGAGCCAATAGGAGCATATCCTATTAGGGAAAGTGCTTGGTTAGATATGGGAGAGTTTAAAGCTATGCAAAACATGGTAGAAAGGTTGAAACTATGAAAGAAGAAATAATCATAGTTGGTGGAGGCGGTCATGCAAGAAGCGTCATTGATGCTATCAATACGATGGAGTTGTTTGAAATTATAGGGATAATAGATACTGCTGATAAGAAAAACACATTTGTTAATGGCATAAAAATAATAGGAGATAACAGTGACCTTGAGAACTATTTTAATAAGTATATCACAAAGGCTGTTATAGCAATAGGCAGTATAGGGGATGTTGTTCTACGAAGAAAATTATACGACATGTGTAAAAAAATAGGCTATGACTTACCTAATATAATTGATGCGAGTGCCATACTCTCTCCCAATATAGTCCTAGGTGAAGGCAATTTTATCGGCAAAGGAACAATTATCAATACAAATGTACGTATAGGGAGTGGATGTATATTCAATACAGGCTGTATCATTGAACACGATTGTCTCATTGAAGACTTTGTGCATATAGCACCAGGATGTACTTTGAGCGGAGGGATTTGGATTAAAAAACATACCCACATAGGTACACATACGACAATTATACAAAATATTACAGTTGGTAAAGAGACGCTGATAGGAGCAGGCAGTGTCGTAGTAAACGATATTTCGGATCATAAGTTGGCATATGGTAACCCATGCAGGGAGGTGGGCCAGTATGAATAAGATCATGATTATAGCAGAGGCCGGTGTCAATCATAACGGTGATATAAAACTCGCTAAAAAGTTAATTGAGCAAGCGGCGGCATGCGGAGCGGATGCAGTTAAGTTTCAAGCTTTTAGAACACAAAGTTTAGTCACCCAAGATGCTAAAAAAGCTGATTATCAGATAGCCAGTACAGAGGGAAGTACTTTGCAGTTTGAAATGCTGAAAAAATTAGAGCTAAAAGAAAAGGACTATAAAGAGCTCTTAGAGTATTGCAAGCTTATGGGGATAGCGTTTATGTGTTCACCTTTTGATCTAGAAAGTATAGAGATCTTAAATACACTTGGAATGAATGTATTTAAGATTCCATCAGGAGAAATAACAAATTATCCTTATCTAAAAAAGATTGCGGATTTAAAAAAGGAGATTATTCTCTCAACAGGCATGTCTCATTTGGATGAAATAAAGGATGCAATAGATATTTTAAAACTGAGTGGCCAAAAGCTTACGCTGCTTCACT
Source organism: Cellulosilyticum sp. I15G10I2 (assembly GCF_900095725.1). Classification (NCBI taxonomy): domain Bacteria; kingdom Bacillati; phylum Bacillota; class Clostridia; order Lachnospirales; family Cellulosilyticaceae; genus Cellulosilyticum; species Cellulosilyticum sp. I15G10I2. The sequence goes on along the minus strand of NZ_FMMP01000028.1, from coordinate 373,310 downwards.
GTACTACCCAATATCCCACACCTATGCAAGAAGTGAACTTAAGAGCCATGCTTACAATGCAACAAAACTTTCAGTTAGAGGTAGGCTATTCAGATCATACCCAAGGGATAGAAGTAGCTATTGCGGCAGCAGCACTAGGGGCATGTATTATAGAAAAACATTTTACATTAGACCGCACCATGCCAGGGCCAGATCATAAGGCAAGCCTAGAACCTAAAGCATTCAAGTCGCTCGTTAAAAGTATTAGAAATATAGAACAAGCACTAGGAACTGGCATTAAGGAACCCACAGTAAGTGAAATGAGAAATAGAGCGTGTGTAAGAAAAAGCATTGTATCTAAAAAGGCCATCAAAAAAGGTGAGGTATTTAATGAAAAGAATCTATGTATCAAACGGCCGGGAACCGGTATATCACCTATGCGTTTTCAGGAAATACTAGGGCAAGTGGCAAGTAGAGATTATAAAGAAGATGAGCTGATTAGTCTATGAAGAAGATTTGTGTTGTAACAGGAAGTCGTGCCGAGTACGGCCTTCTAAGACCTCTGATTCAAAAGATAGAAAAGGATAGAGATTTAAGTTTACAGTTAATAGCAACGGGAATGCATCTTGCGAATACTTTTGGACTTACGTATAAAGAAATTGAACAAGATGGTTATACCTTAGATGCCAAAATAGAAATGAATCTAAACTCAGATACTTCAGTTGGTATATGTAAGTCTATGGGACTTGGGATGATGGGCTTTTGTGAAGCTTATGCAAGACTTGCGCCCGATATGGTTGTTCTCTTAGGCGATAGATATGAGATATTTACCGCAGCAAGTGCCGCGATGATCAGTAGGCTCCCTATAGCCCATATCCATGGGGGTGAAATAACAGAAGGGGCCTATGACGATAGCATGAGGCATTGCGTCACTAAGATGAGTTATCTGCACTTTACAAGTACTGAAAGTTATAGAAAAAGAGTGATTCAGCTGGGGGAGACGCCGGAGAGAGTCTATAACGTAGGTGCACTTGGGGTTGAAAATATCAAAAAAATGGAGTTTTTATCCCAAAAAGCTCTGGAAGAGCATCTAGACTTTAGTCTAAATGGGCCTATAGCCCTTGTTACCTTTCATCCTGTTACTTTAGAAATAAATAGTGCACAAGTACAATTTCAGAATATCCTTAGGGCATTAGATCACTTTAAAGCATTAAAAGTTGTTTTTACCAAAGCTAATTCAGATACCGATCACAGTATAATTAATCAAATGATAGATACTTACGCAGCGCAGAATAAAAAAAGAGCTGTGGCCTTTACATCTCTTGGGGTATTGAAATATTTAAGCTTAATGAAGTACAGCGCAGTGATTATAGGCAATTCTTCAAGTGGTATTATAGAAGCTCCGTCCCTTAAAGTGCCCACAGTAAATATCGGAGACCGGCAAAAAGGCAGGGTACAAGCGCGTTCTATTATTCATTGTGATCACTCAGAAGAAGGCATAAGGGATACTATACAAAAAGTATTGCATGCAGAGGTGGATGTGAAAGCTTTCCTTAATCCGTATGAGAAGGAAGGTACCAGCACACAAATAATAACGCTTATAAAAGAAGTACTGAGTGAAAGCATAAATTTAAAAAAGTGTTTTTATGATTTAGGATAGGAGCGTATAATGTATCATCATAAAAGTTTTTTAGCCATTATACCAGCAAGAAGTGGTTCAAAAGGCATTATTGATAAAAATATAAAACGAATGAATGATAAACCCCTGATGGCTTATACTATCGAAGCGGCCGTTAAAGCTCAAATATTTGATGATATTATAGTTTCAACGGATTCTATGGAGTATGCCAAAACAGCAAGTGCATATGGCGCCTCTATACCCTTTATAAGGCCCAAAGAACTTGCACGAGATACAACATCGACGTATGAGGTGATTTTGCATGTGCTGCAGGAGCTTAAATTTCAAGGTAAAACATATGATTACTTTATGATCCTGCAGCCCACATCTCCTCTAAGAAATGAACGGCATATTACACAAAGTATAGACGTATTATTGAGCTGTGAGGCTGATGCTGTAGTGAGTATATGCGAGCTTGAACATCCTAGTTTTTTAAATGTCTGCTTGCATACGAACGGAGCCTTAGATTTTCCTTTAAGCAGCAGCGAAAATCTAAGAAGACAAGATGTAGCAAAGGAATATAGGATTAATGGGGCCATATACCTTTGTAAAACCTCGTATTTTTTAAAACAAAAAAGTTTCTATGGAGAAAAAACATATCCTTATATCATGAGTCAAATAGCTTCGATTGATATTGATAATATGGAGCAATTTAAACATGCCGAATGGCTTATGCAAAGGTAGGCGCGAGGTGAAAGAGAAGGGTAGATTTGACAGAAATTTGGAAATAAGGTATACTTAGTAATAGATCATATAGACTGTATAAAAAAATGAAGTAGAAATAGTGAGTAATTGAATTTCGAGCTTAGCTACGTATCCTGTAGGATGTGGAGTTAAGTAAGGCTTTCGTGATAATGAAAACTATTTTGAAAAATTCAGTTTAGAACTGGGGTTTGTTTAGGATCAAAAGGTCATGAACTATACTACATCGTTGTGGTATAAAACGAGCAATTTGCGAAGTTTAAACACTCTAACTCTATTTTAATAATAGGGTTAGAGTGTTTTTTTATTCAATGTTAAAATTTTCCATATTTTTCAAGTGTGGAAATTATATAAGGAGGATTTAGTATGTTACAATCAATGCAATCTATACAATTTTTGTATTCAAATCAAAAGGGTGAAGAAAACAGTTATAAGCTGCATCAGTCATGGCAAGATTGGAAATGGCAATTAGCCAATACTATAAAGACTGTTGAGGAAATTGAAAAAATACTTCACACTACTTTTGATGAAAAAAAGAAAAAGGCCCTGCAAATGACATTAGATCGTTTTCCAATGGCCATTACCCCGTATTATCTTTCACTCGTAGATGCCAGTGATTATGAAAATGATCCTGTATTTAAACAAGCTTTTCCAGATGTAAGAGAGCTCGACATAGCATCGGCGGATATGCTTGATCCACTGGCTGAAGATCACGATAGTCCGGTAGACGGTATTACCCATCGTTATCCTGATCGTGTGTTATTCCACGTTAGTAATTCCTGTGCCATGTATTGCAGACATTGTACGCGCAAACGTAAAGTAGGAGATAAAGATTTTATCCCTTCAAAAGATAAGATTATGAAAGGGATAGAATATATTAAAGTGCATAAAGAAGTAAGGGATGTACTTCTATCTGGGGGAGATCCATTTATGCTTCCGGATGATATGCTAATTGATATTTTAGATGAAATCAGTAAAATTGAACATGTAGAAGTTATGCGTATCGGAACAAGAACCCCTGTGGTACTACCCTATCGTATTACAGAAGAGTTAGCCACGAAATTAAGTAAATATGATAATCTCTGGATTAATACACATTTTAATCACCCCAAAGAGCTAACCAAAGAAGCAAGAGTTGCAGTTAATAGATTGGTTAAGGCTGGAATACCGATGGGAAATCAGTCTGTGCTGCTGGCAGATGTTAATGACTGCCCAAGAATTATGAAAAAACTCGTGCAAAAGCTTGTTCAGTTTCGTGTGAGGCCTTACTATATTTATCAATGCGATTTATCTGAAGGATTAGAGCACTTTCGAACGTGTATTGGAAAAGGGATTGAAATTATGGAAAGTTTAAGAGGGCATACTAGTGGATTTGCCATTCCAACCTATGTTGTTGATGCGCCAGGCGGCGGAGGCAAAATACCAGTCATGCCAAACTACTTAATATCATGGTCCACCAATAAAGTTATTTTAAGAAATTACGAGGGCGTTATTACAACTTACCAAGAACCTAGCAAATATGAGCATACCAAATGCGATTTAAAATGCAATAATTGTAATCTGCATCTCAAACTAGATAAATCAGATAATAATGAAGTGATAGGTATTGAAAAATTACTATGTGACTATGACGAGACAATTACACTAAAACCAGCAGAGTAGGTGATAAGATGTATGATAAAGTAGAAGAAATAGGGTATTCCACAATTCATCATGGTCCTTATAATAACAGAATTTATTTGATGGCTTATAATGACAAAGATGAGGATCATATTACTAATTGGTTAGACTTACTGGCAAATAATAGAGGCTATTCAAAGATTATTGCCAAATTACCTCACAAAATAGTCCCTAAGTTCATCCAGAGTGGTTTTACCAAAGAAGGAGAAATACAAGGGTATTATAAGGGATGTTCAACCTGCTTTCTTTTGAGCAAATATCTAGATGCAAACAGGCTGGAAGTAAAAGATAAATTACTTATTGATAATGTGATAGAAGTTGCAAAAAGTAAAAAATATAAAGACTTACCACCCTTAAAACCTGAGTTTAGTATACGTCAGATGACGCAAGCAGATGCTGAAAATATGGCTAAGGTCTATCAGGAAGTTTTTGAAACTTATCCTTTTCCAATCTGTGATGCGGAGTATATCAAACAAACGATGATAACCCATGTCAAATATTTTGGTGTAACCTATCAAGGAGAGCTTATAGGTCTATCTTCTTGTGAAATGAATAAAGAAGAACAAAATGTTGAGATGACAGACTTTGCAATTCTTCCTAAGGCTAGAAATTATAAACTTGCTAAACAGCTACTTCATGAAATGGAAAAGGCCATGCAAGAAGCTCAGATGAAGACGTTTTATACCATAGCCCGTGCCACTTCTTATGCTATGAATGCCACTTTTAGTAGTATGGGATACAGTTTTGGAGGTACGCTCTATAACAACACACAAATAGCAGGGCAGATAGAAAGTATGAATCTGTGGTATAAAGCCAATAGCGTCTGAGAAGATAAAAAATCAAATATTAAAAAGTGCGTACATTTTTTGTACGCATTTTTTGATGTGCCACTCACTATAACGGAATAGATTTATGATAACCTGCCTTTTCATGAAAAAGAACAGGTTTTATTTTTTTCTAAATTTTTTAAATGGCGGTTGCGATATGTACAGGGGGTTTCATTAAGATGTTTCTTAAACACCATATTAAAGTAGTTAGCATTATTAAAGCCAAGCATAAGAGCAATTTCTAAAATAGAGTATCCAGGGTTAGTAAGAAGCTGCTGGCTTTTTTTAATTCTTAGTTTATTCAGATACTGTGAGAGCGTCATATGCATTTCAGCCTTAAAGATGGTGCAAAAGTAGCTTTTATTAATCATGAGATAGTCACACAACTGAGTTAGGGTGATTGGTTCTTGATAATGAGATTCTAGATAATCCAGTGCTTTTCTAACATGAATATTGTAAACGTGGGCAAGGTTTAATTTTTTTAATTGTATAAATGGACTTTTAGCAGCAATAGCATACATCATTTCTATTAATAGTGGGATACAATCAAGAGGTTTATAAAGCGGATTTATACGTTCTTTAGAATCTGAGATAAAGGGGCCTATGATATAAAATCCTTTTTCAGCAGATCTTGGACAAATAGAAAATACAGTAAAATGCATATTTTCTTGTACAGTAATAGTTTGTCTAAAAGAAGGCGTAAAAGCATTTTTAAACTGTGCATGAAGTTTTTGATATACCTGCTGCTTTTGAAAAAGCCTTTCATAAAAGGAGGTATATCCGGCTTCAGCCACAAGTGTACCATCTAATCTAAAGGCCTTAATGGGCATACAAGTACAGGCATTAAAGTCAAGGACTGTATAGCGGATATGTTCTTTAGGAGACATAGATTTACCTGCCTTTCTCAATCAAAATATAATTAGTTTTGTCTAAACATACTTAAGACAAAAGCTAAAAAAAATGATAAACTAAAAATGTTGATAATGATAATCAATCACATGTAATACGGATTATTATATATGTAAAACATAAAGGTGTCAAGAAAGAGCGATGTAGGAGCAGATATGAAAAAAAATTATTTAATTATCATACTTATTGGTTTATCAAGTGTTTCCTTATGTATTGGAGCAGGCGGTATCTTGTCGTGGCAAGATCTGCTTTTAGGAGGGGAGAGCCAAAAGCTAATTATTTATAGCAGAATACCACGGCTCATAAGTCTTATTATTGCAGGTATGGGTATGAGTATATGTGGACTTATTATGCAGCATCTGACTAAAAACAGATTTGTAGGACCTTCAGTATCTGGAACAGCTGATAGTGCAAAATTAGGAGCGTTACTGGCTATTTTGTTTTTGCCAGCCGCCTCTATTGTACAAAAAATGTTATTTAGTTTTGTGTGTGCTTTACTAGGCACTTTTCTATTTATGAAAGTGATTAGAATTCTAAAGCCAAAACAGGCTTATATGGTGCCTTTAATTGGCATGCTGCTAGGAGGCGTTATTGATGCGGGGGGGACTTTTTTAGCGTATCAAAATGACTTGGTTCAGAATATGGCTTCTTGGCTTCAAGCCGACTTTTCCAGCATTTTAAAAGGTAGATATGAGCTTTTGTACTTAAGTATACCCATGCTTTTATTGGCGTATATGTATGCCCATCATTTTACTTTAGCAGGTGTAGGTGAAAAATTTTCTAAGAATTTAGGTCTTAACTATCAGGCTATCCTTAACCTTGGACTGATTATAGTTTCATGTGTAACAGCTATTGTTATTATTATAGCGGGGCGCATTCCTTTTCTTGGTATAGTAGTACCTAACTTAATAGCACTTAAAAGAGGTGATCATCTGAGAAAAAATATAGTTGGGGTTGCTTTATCTGGAGCTAGTCTGCTCCTTGTCTGCGACATATTTAGCAGAATTATTATTTTCCCTTATGAGATTCCTATTAGCATTACTGTAAGTATAGTAGGCAGCATACTCTTTTTATATTTGCTGGCCAAGGAGGTGGCAAAATGAAAAAGCTAATGGGAGTATTAGGGACTTTACTAATCATTGTTCTTTTGCTGTTTCTTTTTTGGGGGATGCTGCCAGGTACTTTTGCTTATGCTTTTCCAAGAAGACTTATTAAAATTTGGGCCATGGCTGTTGTAGCAGCGGCTATTGCCTTATCGACCCTTGTTTTTCAAACTTTAAGTGAAAATCGTCTCTTGACACCAAGTATTTTAGGCTTAGATTCCCTATATATTCTTATTCAAACCCTTGTAATCTTTTTTCTGGGATCCACCCATGTGTTCATTACAAACAAAGAACTTAATTTTATACTAACAGGCAGTTTCCTTATTGTATTTGTGATGATTATTTTAAAACATTTTTTAACAGTAAAAAGAAATGGCATGGTATTTATTTCTCTTGCGGGACTCATTATGGGAACCCTTTTTGGGAGCAGTGCAACTTTTTTGCAGACTATCATTGATCCTAATGAATTTAGTGTGCTGCAGGGACGAATGTATGCAGGATTTAATCAAATCAGGTTAGAACTTCTTATACTGACCTCGATCATTATATGTGGAGTAGGCATCTATATTTTTAAACAGAAATATGTTTTAGATGTGATGGCTTTAGGTAAGTTTTATGCAGTTAATTTAGGAATAGATGAAAACCGTATGAGAAAAAAATGGATTGTGGCAGTAGGTATACTGGTTGCTGCTTCAACGGCTTTAGTGGGACCGATTACTTTTTTAGGGCTTTTATGTGTGAATCTTGCCAGAACACTTTGTAAGACCTATCGACATAGCACCCTTATTATTATTAGTTTTTTAATTGGCTTTATTGCATTAGTCGCAAGCCAGCTTATTGTTGAGCGGATCTTACAGTTTTCTACGCCTATGGTTGTTCTGATTAATGGGATAGGGGGGCTATATTTTATTTTATTATTATTAAAGGAGAATCGACATGATTGACGTAAAAAGTCTTACAAAAAAATATCAGGACAAAACCATTGTTGATCAAGTTTCCTTTGAGATTCCAAAAGGAAAGATCACAGCATTAATTGGCGCTAATGGTGCAGGTAAAAGCACCGTGCTGTCTCTTATCAGCCGGTTAATCTCTGGAGACGGCGGAGAGGTCTCAATCAATGGAACTTCCCTAGGTCAGTGGAAAAGAGAAGATCTAGCTAAAGTTTTATCTATTTTAATGCAGAGTACACAGATGGAAATGAAGATTACAGTAGAAGAGTTAGTGGCCTTTGGCCGTTTTCCTTATTCAAAAGGACGTTTAACCGAAGAGGATGAAGAAGAAATTAGAAAGGCTCTTGAGTATATGGAACTGATGCCTTTTAAAGATAGGTATTTAGATCAGTTAAGTGGCGGAGAACGGCAAAGAGCTTTTATTGCCATGGTCATTGTACAAAATACAGAATACATCTTACTGGATGAGCCTCTTAATAACTTAGATATGAAACACTCAGTAGAAATTATGAAGATTATTAGAAGACTTACAAAAGACCTTAATAAGACCATTGTTTTAGTCATACACGATATTAATTTTGCAGCAAGATATGCAGATTATATTATTGCCATGAAAAATGGCAGATTATTTAAAATGGGCAAGACAGAAGAAATTATTCAACAGGATGTTTTAGAAAATATTTATGATTTGCCCTTTGAAATCAGGCACTTTGAGGGAAAACCTCTTTGCATATATTATCAATAAGGAAAGATGAGGAGAAAAACAATGAAAAAATTATTTACCACATTTTTAATAGCTGTACTTACACTTTCATTTGCAGGATGTGCACCACAGAAAACAGTACAAGAAAATATTGCTGTTGCAGAAGCAGGTGCAGCAGAAAGTGTTGAAGCTGGCAGTGATGCAGCAATTCAAGAAGAGCCAGCAGAACCAAAAGAAATCACCATAACGCATGATCTTGGAGAAACGACTCTTTTAACAAGACCCGAAAAAGTTGTGACTTTTGACTATGCGACATTAGATTCTTTAAGGGAACTGGAGATAACAATGACAGGACTTCCTAAGTCCAATATTCCTACATATCTTGAAGAATTTGAAGCTGAGCAATATGAAAGTGTTGGGACCTTATTTGAACCTGATTATGAAAAACTAGTTGCCCTTAAACCGGATGTTATTTTTATTTCAGGAAGACAGATAGAGCTGTATGATGAACTTTCTAAAATAGCGCCTACAGTATTTTTACCTGCACCTTCAGATGATTATTTGGGTGATGTGAGAAGTAATCTGGAAATCTTAGGAGAAATCTTTGAAAAGGAAGAAGAAGTTCGAGTTAAAATCAGTGAAATTGAATCAAGTATTAAAAACATTTATGAGGAAGCGTCACAATTAGATAAAAATGCACTGGTACTTATGATCAATGAGGGAGCCTTAAGTGCTTATGGTCCAGGATCACGTTTTGGCATGATTCATGAGACCTTTGGCTTTACACCAGTAGATGCTGGAATTGAAGTTTCAAAACATGGTCAGTCTATTTCTTATGAATATATTGCCAATAAAAATCCAGATTATCTATTTGTCATTGATCGTGCTGTCGTTGCAGGCGGGGCAGTGAGTACTAAGGAAGCTTTTGATAATGCTCTTATGGAGGGAACTAAAGCTTATCAAAACGATCGTATCATTTATTTAAACACTCAGATATGGTATGTCGCTTCAGGCGGGATCAAAGGTACCCAGATTATGCTTGATGAAATGAAACAGGCACTTTTAAACTAGGTCATAAAGTTAAATACAAAATTAAATTCAAAAAATACTTTACAACTAAAAACTTATAAGCTATAATCAAATTCATAAAAATTAAAATAAAGACTAGGAAAAGGAATAGTAGTTGTCCTATAAATGTCAGAGACCTGTTGTGTGGTGCGAAACAGGATTTAGAAGATAATGAACTCGCCTTGGAGTTGCTGGCTGAAATAAGTAGGTCTAGACGGATGCCAACCGTTACTGTGGCTAGATATCGGTGAATAAGGATGCCTGTATCAATCGCCTTTTTAGGCACATAAGAGTGGTTACGCAGAATATACTTCTGTCTCTTTAGAGACAGGAGTTTTTTATTTTTGCAAAACTCGCATCCGCGTTGATCTGTATTCAATAAGTGCATTCCGTCTTGGAATGAAAAAGAGTGGTACCGCGAAAGCCCCCTTTCGTCTCTTTGGTTTTAAAGAGATGATAGGGGGCTTTTTACATTTAGTCTAAAAATTGAAAGGGAGTGACTGTATGAACTGCGTAAATAGCAGCAGAAAGATTTATGTTTTAGACACTACATTAAGAGATGGAGAACAAGTACCAGGGGCTAAATTAAATCTAGAAGAAAAAATGGAGGTAGCCAAACAACTCATCAGACTCCAAGTAGACATGATGGAGGTAGGTTTCCCGTCCTCTTCACAAGGCGATTTTGAAGCTGTTCGAGCGATTAGCCAAATAGTAGGCAAAGACATAACCGTAACAGCCTTAGGAAGAGCCGTAAAGTCAGATATAGATGCTATATATGAAAGCTTAAAGAAGGCAGAGTCACCAATGATTCACATTGTGCTTGGATCTTCAGGGGTGCATATGCAGAAGAAATTTAATAAAAGTCCACAGGAAGTTTTGAGCATGGGAGTAGAAGCGGTTAAATATGCAAAAAGATTAATGCCAAATGTCCAGTATTCCCTAGAGGATGCAAGCCGTTCGAGCTTTGACTATATGTGGCAGACAATAGATGCGGTTGTTAAGGCTGGAGCAACTGTTATTAATATACCAGATACTGTAGGGTTTGCCGTCCCAGAAGAATTCGGAAGTCTTATTTACCGTATTAATGAGCGCTTAAAGAACTTAAATCCTAATGTGCTTTTAAGTGTGCACTGTCATAATGATACAGGGCTTGCGACGGCTAACACCTTAGCAGCGATCAGAAATGGGGCAGATAAAGTAGAATGTACCATCAATGGCATAGGCGAAAGAGCAGGCAATACTTCCTTAGAAGAAGTTGTGATGGGCATTAGGTTACATCCTGACTATTACAAGGGGTATACGACGATTAAAACAAAAGAGATTTATAAGACTTCCCGTATAGTAAGTGCTATTATGGGGATTGATGTGCAGGTTAATAAGGCCATTACAGGAGATAACGCCTTTGCCCATTCCTCTGGAATCCATCAAGATGGACTTTTAAAGTCAAAAGAAGTTTATGAAATCATAGAACCGCAAGATATAGGGGCACCACCAATGGAAATCGTTCTTACAGCCAGATCAGGCAGGCATGCTTTCATGCATACGATAGAAAAACTAGGCTGTAAAATAGGGGAGGAACATAAAGAAAAAGTTTATGCAGACTTTTTAAAGATGGCAGATCAAAAGAAAGAAATCTATGACTATGATATAGAGATGCTTCTAAGAAGCTATCCAGAAACAGTTGTGCAAAGAGAAAGAAAGATAGATTTATGGGAATTAGTAGATTTTGAAGTCATCTACAATACCAAAATTCCAACAGCAACAGTCAAAATAAAAAAAGCAGATAGCATCAGGGAAACCTCACAAAGCGGCAATGGTGCTATTGATGCACTTTATTCGGCAATTCTTAAGGCGGCAGGGATGCCAGTTGCCTTACTGGAATATCGTATTCACAATATATCAAGAGGCAAAGAAGGCCTTGGTAAGGTAAGTATTCAAATACTTCATAAAGGTGTTCTTTATGAGGGCAAGGCGATAGAAAAAGATATTATAAGAGCTAGCGGCATTGCACTTATTAATGCGATGAATAAAGTTATGCAGGATTGTGCTATGCAGAACAATAAGTAAAAAACTTTAAAAAATATTGAATTATTGTAAAAATATGGTATAATTACCTTAAAAGTGTGCAAATGATGAGGTGAGGATATGCTACGTGAAGGAGATTATCTGACAGTAAAGGACGTATCAGATATGTTAGATACAGAAGCCTATGTACTCCGTTTTTACGAAAAAGAGTTAAATCTTAACATTAAAAGAAATGCCAAAGGTCATAGGGTATATACGATGGAAGATGTAGAGTTATTTAAGCAAATTCAGGATATGCGTGAACAAGGACTTCAGCTAAAAGCCATTGAAGGGATTGTACATGACTCTAATCAAGAAGCGAAAGAAACTTATGAGCAATTAAGCAGTATTCAGATGGCCACTATAACACCTATTAAAAAAAATGATATATCAACATTAGATATAACAGATGAGGATCAAGATAAGGTTAAACAATTTTCAGTGATGATGAAAGAAATGTTTAAGCAAGCGTTAGTCGAGTATAATGATCACTCAAAAGAAGAGATGAAACAAGAAATTCAAGAAGAAGTTAATAGTGCCGTTGATAAAAAACTGACACAGCTTGAAGAAAAGCAAAACGAAAAAAATGAAGAATACTATAGAAAACTGGATGAAACCATGAGAGAAGTTCAGAAAATCAGAAGAGAAATTGCACAGGGAAATTTTGAAAATGCAAAAAACAAGTCATCCTTCTGGAGTCGTATTTTTAAAGAAAAAGACAGAGCAACAGATATATGATAAAACCAGCAGCCTATTATTTTGAGTCAAAATAGGTTGCTGGTTTTAGTATACAGGAAGATTATATTTTCTAAAGATTTCTTGTGCCGCTGTTACTTCGGATAAATCAGGTTCTATAGTATCAGCAAGTTCATATTTATAGCCAAGCTGTTCCCACTTATACTCACCCATTTTATGAAAAGGTAACACATCAATACGCTCTACATTTTTCAAAGAAGCCAGAAACTGGGCTAAGTGATCGATATCTTCTGCATCATCGGTAAGACCAGGAACTAATACATAGCGAATCCAGACTGGTATTTTACGCTCATTAAGATGGTTTGCAAAATGAAGAGTAGGATCAAGAGGAACACCTGTTAAATCCTTAAATACATCAGGATTATAAGATTTAATATCGAGAAGTACAAGGTCGGTATAATCTAATATAGGATCAGCAGTTGAGAGACTGACGTAGCCCGAAGTATCAATTGCTGTATGAATATTATTTGCTTTACATTTTTGCAGTAAATCTTTTACAAACTCAGGTTGAAGTAAAGGTTCACCGCCACTGATCGTTACGCCGCCGCCAGAAAATTGCATATAAGATTTATATTTTACAATATCTTTTATGAGATCATCGGTATCAGCTTCTTTACCATTTTGCAGGGCCCAAGTATCTGGGTTATGACAATATTTACATCTTAGAGGACACCCTTGGGTAAACAATATGTAGCGAATACCAGGGCCATCTACGGTTCCACAAGTCTCTACTGAATGTATTTTACCTTTCATAGTATCCCTCCTACATAAGTTTAATTAAAAGAAGATAAAGGCTTTATATAAATCCTTGGGATTTTTATAAAGCCTTAAAAATCCTCTTTATTATAATTTAATTTATAAATGAAAGCAAATTAAAAAGTATTTAAATGATTTATTACACATGATGATGGAAAGTTCTGTTAATAACATCCAACTGTTGTTCTCTTGTTAAGCGGATAAAATTAACGGCGTAACCAGATACACGAATCGTAAGCTGTGGATATTTTTCAGGGTGATCCATTGCATCAAGTAATGTTTCACGATCAAAAACATTGATATTAATGTGGTGGCCGCCTTGGGAGAAATAGCCGTCTATAATACCGGATAAGTTGGCAATGCGTTCCTCCTCAGCTTTACCAAGCGCACCAGGTATAATTGAGAAGGTATAAGAAATACCATCTTCTGCATGTTGATAAGGTAATTTAGCGACAGAAGCCAAAGAAGCAACCGCACCTTTTAAATCACGGCCATGCATTGGATTAGCACCAGGAGCAAAAGGTTCGCCGGCTTTACGTCCATCTGGTGTATTGCCTGTTTTTTTACCGTATACAACGTTAGAAGTAATTGTAAGAATAGACAGTGTTGGATAAGAATCTCTATAAGTTTTATGTTTTCTCACTTTACTCATAAATGTTTCTACAACCTTAATAGCCAGTTCATCTACTTCATCTATGTTGTTACCAAACGCTGGATATTCTCCTTCGATCTCATAATCTTTAACAAGGCCATCTTCGTTTCTTATCGTTTTAACTTTTGCGTATTTGATAGCAGAAAGGGAATCAGCTACAACTGATAGACCTGCAATACCTGTTGCAAAGGTACGAAGAATGTCTCGGTCGTGAAGCGCAAGCTCTAATTTTTCATAAGCATATTTATCATGCATATAGTGTATAACGTTTAGGGTATTCACATAAAGCTCTGCAAGCCATTCCATAATCTGTTCAAATTTTTCCCAAACATCATCAAACTCGAGGTATTCTGTAGTGACAGGGGCAAATTTAGGAGCGATTTGCTCACCAGCTTTTTCATCACGGCCGCCATTGATTGCATAAAGTAAAGCTTTAGCAAGGTTTGCACGGGCACCGAAGAACTGCATTTGCTTACCGATTCTCATTGCAGATACACAGCAGGCAATACCATAATCATCTCCCCAATAAGGTCTCATTAAATCATCATTTTCATATTGAATAGAGCTTGTTTTAATAGACATTTTTGAGCAATAGTCTTTGAATTTTTTTGGAAGGCGAACAGACCAAAGTACTGTTAAGTTTGGTTCTGGAGCTGGTCCAAGGGTAGTAAGGGTATGAAGCATACGGAAGCTGTTTTTAGTAACGAGTGTACGACCATCTACGCCCATACCCCCAATAACTTCTGTTACCCAGGTTGGATCTCCTGAGAAGAGTTCGTTATAAGATGGTGTACGAAGGAAACGCACCATACGAAGTTTCATAACGAAGTGATCCATAAGTTCCTGAGCTTCAGATTCAGTAAGTAATCCTGCTTTTAAATCTCTTTCAATATAAATATCAAGGAAAGTAGAGACACGGCCTATTGACATTGCAGCGCCATCTTGTTCTTTAATAGCACCAAGATATGCAAAATAAGTCCATTGAATAGCTTCCCTTGCTGTTTGAGCTGGTATAGAAATATCAAAGCCGTAAGAAAGAGCCATTTTCTTAAGTTCTTTTAAGGCACTGATTTGATCTGTGATTTCTTCACGAAGTCTGATCACTTCTTCAGTCATACTATTGACTTCAAGAGACAGCTTTTGCTGATCTTTATCTTCTATTAATCTATCTACACCGTATAAAGCCACACGACGATAGTCACCAATAATACGTCCACGTCCGTAAGCATCTGGAAGACCAGTGATAATACCAGAGTGTCTTGCTTTACGCATTGCAGTTGTATAAGCTGCGAATACCCCGTCATTATGTGTTTTACGATGTTCGGTATAAGTTTTCCAAGTGGTTGCATCAAGTTCATAACCATAAGATTCTAATGCATTTTTTACAGTACGAATACCGCCGCTTGGCATAATATTTCTTTTTAAAGGCGCATCTGACTGAAAACCTACAATCTGCTCATTTTCTTTATCGAGGTAACCTGGTCCATGAGAAGAAATAGTAGAAGGTACTTGAGTTTCAACGTCTAAAATACCTTTTTCAATCTCATCTTTCATAAGAACGAGTACATCTTCCCAAAGCTTTGATGTTCTTTCGGTAGCATTTGCGAGGAAAGCATCATCGCCCTCATAAGGGGTATAATTTTTTTGGATAAACTCTCGTACATCAACATTTTTGGTCCAATCGCCAAGTTCAAATCCATTCCATTCTTTAAACATATATATCATCTCCTTAACTTCAATAAATAAGATGCTAACACTTATAATATAACAGTAAAACGCTAGTAAATAAAGGAATAACATTTATTAGTATATACATATTATATAATGTATACTGTATACACGTCAACAATATACTGATAAAATATGACATTTTATAAAAAATTATTATATAGGAACATTATTTACCGATATATATAATGAAATACCTTTTTAAACAATGAAAAATTTAGTTATAGTGTAAGTGTGTAAAAGCCCTAGTTTAAAAGGATTTGTTGATTTTAGCAGAGCGTTTCTAGAATAATAAAAATTGATTATATTTTAAAATCAATATTCATTTAATAAAAATTATTGTATAATATAAGTATAAATATTGATTTTTTTGCTAACATGGTGCATAGTATATTATTATTAATTAGTGATATTATCCTCTTTACATCTGTGGCTTATCTACATTATACTTAGTCTATATCAAACTTTGGTTTATGTGCATTACGAATAATCTGTATTTATGTGAAAGGATGTGATTTGAATGAAGATAGAAAAACTCAGCGATACACAAATACAAGTCACTTTAAATCACTCAGATCTTATAGATAGAAATATTAAAATTAGTGAGCTTGCCTATGGCTCTAAGAAGGCACAAGCACTTTTTAAAGACATGATGGCAAGAGCTTATGAGGATTTTGGATTTGAGACAGAAAATGTCCCTCTTATGATAGAAGCAGTTCCTTTATCAACAGATAGTATTATGATAGTGGTCACTAAGGTAGAAGACCCCTCTCAGATCGAAGAAAAGTTAGATGCTATAGGAGAAAGACCTACACATCGTACTTTTAAAGACCCAGAAGAGGATCGACTAACTGATTTGGCACTTATGGGTAAAGGTAGTGAGGAGCATAAAGAAAACGATAGTAAAGTGAAAGTTAGATCTTTAACTTATTTATTTGGTGAATTTGATACTGTAAGCATGGCAGCACATCGCATAACGCCTATGTTTATTGGAGATAGTTCTCTTTATAAATATAACGAAAGGTATTTTCTTATTTTAAATAAAAATAGTAAGGCTAATGTTAAAACAGATACATTAGTAGGCATATTAGATGAGTTTGGTAGTAGGTGTCCTTCCACAGATCTTAATGAAATGTTTTTAAAAGAACACGGTAAATTGCTTATTCCTTTACATGCAGTTGATGTTCTTGCGAAGTACTTGTAAGATGGGTTGCCTAGGAGATGCAATAAAAATATGATAATCCTGTATTTGAGAACAAAGAGGCTCAGATGCAGGATTTTTTTTGCTGCCTGTACTTGAAGTGATATTTATACTTTTATGTATCTAAAGGGGGCGTGAGGCAGACAGGGGCTCTTACATCTCTCCCGCCTACCCACAGCCAAACCCGAGTCGAGCTGTAAGAGCCCCTGCCTGCCTCACTAGTCTTTATAAACTATGTATTTATTAAAGAATTATAAAAAGCACTATGTTATAAAATTTAATGCTATATGTATTATTGATACTTTCATACTTGGCCTTGAGCTATAAAAATATCTTCCAAATGGCTTAGCCCATTATAAGGAGGCATAACATAATTTCGTGAATTATTTCTAATGAACTGCAAAATAATCTTTTATTAATAATAATTAAGGCAGGCAATAGAAAGAATAATGGACAGGGGTTCAGTGCAGTTTACCTCCATGGTTATAAACCACGAATTTCGAATAATTTGTTAGAAGACGTGGGTTATTTAAGTTTTAAAGAAAATAAATTTTAGGATTAAAGATAGTGAACCCTACCATAAATAAGGGAGATTTGACCTTCAAGCCTGGATAATACTGTGGTGTAGATGATTAATTCAGGTGTTGTGGTGCGGTACCGTATCATAAGTAAAAAAATTGCATAAATTAGTTCTCTAGTATGTTGAGTGGTTTCGCAAGTAATTTCAGCATTCTCCAGCTGCTCAGTTGCGCGTTTCTAAAAATCTAACTGGTTTTTTCAAATGAACGCCGCAAACTCACTTCGTTCAAACAGTGCGAGCTAAATACCATTTGAAAAAACCAGTAAGATTTTCTTAACGAAACACTCCACAGGCAGCTTCCGAATACTGAAATTACTTGCTAATCATTGATAATTAGAAGTTTCATAAGTAAGTAAAGCTTTGAAATCTAATGAAGCGGGATTATACTGTATATTAAGGATTAATATATTTGGGGGAGAGACAAATGGCAAAAATAGATTCAATATATCATTATTGCACCATAGATACATTTTTAGCTATAATTCAAAATAAAACTATAAGGCTATCAGACCTAAATAAAACAAACGATTATATGGAAAAGAAGTGGGCGAACAAGCTTATTGCATATGCTTTAAAAGAGCAGTTAGAAGAATATGAAATTGATATGGATTTGGAAGAGGATTATTGGTACGATGAACAAGCTAATAATCATCTACGGTATTATAAAAAAGAGATTGAAAGAGTTTTGTATGATGAAAGCCCCATATTGATTTCTTGCTTTTCAGAGGAAAAAGATAAACTAAGTCAATGGAGAGCCTATGGGCAGGATGGAGAAGGTGTGGCTATAGGATTCAACTATAAACTACTTACTCAACTAAAAGATGGGGAGTATAATATATTTATAGAAAAAGTAATTTATAGAGAAAATGATCAGAAAAAAAGATTGGCAGGTCTGATAGATGCAACTATTTATTATGTCGATAGACTCTATAGAAAGATGTCTGCTAAGTTTTTTGATAATTTTAATGATTTCTTTAAGGATGAATTTGATACTTTTTGTGAAGTGCTAGCTGAAGATATTTGGCGAGTAGGATGTATTATTAAAAATCCAGCTTTTAGTGAAGAAAAAGAAGTGAGAATAATATATAATCCTCAATTACCTAATCGTGAAGTTGTGGGAGACATATCATTAAAAGAAGCAAAAGATTATTTTGAACAGGTAAAGGAAGTTGAAAAGTTTAAAATAAGGCCTCTGGCAATTAATTATAGAAACAATCAGTTAGTTACTTCTTGTGATATTGATTTTAGCGCATTAATAAATGAGAAAATAATAAATGAAATATTTCTTGGCCCAAAATCTACGCTTAAAGAAGATGACTTATATTATTTTTTATTATCAAAAGGATATGAGGCTAATGATATAAAAATAAGTAGATCTGAAGCTACATATAGATAATTTTTAAAGTGAGTGGGGTTTACAAGACAATCATTTGCTCCAAATCGTAGGATAAAGGACAGCTATCTAACAAGAAAAAATGGAGAAGCTCATCAAAAACTACGAAGGGAACTATGTTCTCACTGGTCTCATCTAATGCCCTGTCAGCGGAGCCACAATGGTAGGGACACGAACAACTAGCAGGCTTAACGATGGCATAAAAAAACTCTTACGGGACTACTGGTGTGGGGATGCTAGAAGCAAGGATGCATCAGCGTGTGGGTTCAATAGCATTAGAGCTGACCATGCAAAAGAGTATGTTTTTCAAAGGATAAAAGAAGTAGTTAATCATCCAAAGGTTTTAAAAGAGCTGGTCGAATTGCTTAAGAAAAAATAATCAGCGATTTTATTATTAAAAAGGAGAATAGTAATATGAGTATTATGGAATCAGAATTACCTAAAGAGATAAAAGAAGCATGGGATAGACATGAATTAGTAGTTTTTATTGGGGCTGGAATATCAAGATTAGCAGGTTGTAAAGGTTGGGATGAACTAGCAAATAATCTTATAAAGGGAATATTTAATTTTAAGCAGAGGGAACAGATTTTATCAACTATAAGAGGAAATAAAGAATTAATTACAATTGCATATAAAGAGTATTGTAAACAGCATAGGGAAGAGGAATTTTATTCATGTTTAAAAAATAGTTTTGCATCAACAGATGAAGGGAATAAAATATATAATTTAATAAAAAAGTTTAATTGCTTATTTCTTACAACCAATGCAGATGGCTTACTTGAAAGTGTATTGCCTAAAAATAATTGGTCTAGAGATTGCAATATATCAAGACTTCAAGATTGCAAAAGAGGTGGTTTTGTATTTTATTTGCATGGAAGGTACAGAGATGGAATAGAAGAAGATAAGGAATCATTAGTTTTCACTGTGGATCAGTATTTAAATAAATATAGTGACCAAGTATTTTTAGAATTTATTGAGGGGATATTTGCTACTAAAACAGTTCTTTTTTTAGGTTATGGATTGAACGAGTTTGAATTACTTGATCACTTGTTTACAAAAATAGGGAAAGGAGACAATAGAAAGCGATATTTTATCTTAGAAGGATTTTGCACAGATTATGAAGCTTTACGTGACGCAAAGAGAAGTTATTATGAGTCATTAGGTATAGAATTATTAGAATATATTCAGGATAATAAGGGGTATGATGAGCAATATGATATTCTTGAAAAATGGATTAAAGACTTAACGAAATCAACTTTCTATAATCCTGAAAATATAATTGAATTAGATGAGATTATGAAGACATACTCAGAAGAAAGTACTGAATTAGTAGAGTATTATTTAGCATTAGATAATGAGAATAAGATTACATATAATGAATTTATGAGAAACATTTCTAAGAGTGAGCAATATGAACAGTGGCTAGAGTTTGCACAAACTAAAGGGTTATTTAAGTGTGAGTATTCTCCAACTGTAATCAGAAAAGACAGCAGTATAAGAGGAGAGTATTGGGAAGCTTTACAAATGATGCTTAGATTACTTGATAAGGATACTGATAAATCAAAATTAAGTATAACAATTAGTGGAATTATAGAAGAGATAATCCCCGGAATTTTAGCTAATGAAGATTTGAAGCAGAATTGGCATATATATCATGATGTTGCAATGATTACTTTTAAATTAAGTATAGATACTATTCCTGAGGTAATATTGGAGTACTTAGGACTTGCTAGAGAGGCTGGTATGTATTCTTTGGGGTATTGTCTTGATGAAAACAACTATTCAATAAATACGTGGGACATTATTAGCTTTGAAAAAATAGTAAGTATCTTGTTAGATAGTTATAAATGTGAAAAACAGTGGAATAAAAAAGGTATTTTAAATGATAGTCTATATAGGGGATTAATAGCAAATCTCTTGCCTAAAATAAGTGATCATAAGAAAAATACTATGCTACAAATAGCATTTAGTTATTTTAGTAGAGAACTGGAAGTAATGATTAATAGAATTTCAATGAAAGATGATATAGATACTTCATTAAAATTATATAGGGGAAAGTATATGGGCAATTTAATATTACTTATACGCGAAATATGTCGAAATAGTAATATTGAATACAGAGTAAGCAAGCTAAATGAATGGATACAGAGCAGTAATGAATGTATACTTAAGTTAACAATATATTTATGTACTAAATTAAATGTTGATTATAGAATCATCTTAAATAATAGTCAATTGCTTAAGAAAGATTACATATATCCCGATTTTTATATTTATCTTGAAAAGAGTAGCAATCAGTTTAAGGAAGAAGATGTTATAATTATATTGAATATGATTGACAATGCGGATTTTGGAGAAAATAAAATAAAGGAGGAACCATACACATTAAAACGTATTAAAAGCAGGAAAGCTGCATTATATAAAATATTATCAAGTGTTAATGAGCAAGCAAATCAGAAATATCAAGAACTAAAAGAGGAAGATATATGGAAATTAGAACCTCCTTATCAAAGATTAAAAGAAAATACGTTTGAATATGCTAAGCCAAAGGAGTTTATTGACTTAAAAGAATTAGAAAAAAGAGATAGACAAGAGCAATTGAATTATATAAACGATATTTATGAAAAAGAGGCAAATAGTTATTGGAATAGACAGTACTTGGCAGAGCAATTAATAAAAATAATTAGTTGTGAAAGAAGTTTTAAACAAGAGATATTTATAGACTTATCAGTAGGGCTAATAAATGATATTTATCAAAGATTAAGAATATGGGATGATAAAAAAATCATAATTAATCAAGACATATATAGTAGTAAGGGACATTTAATACTATCAAACTTAAAAGATAAAGAGATTAATGATTTGAATAGTGAATGTATAAAAAATATATTACTATATATAAAGACAATAGCAAAGAATACATCGCAAAAGAAACAGATAGTAGAGAAATGCTGGATGTTTTTATATGAAGCTAAATTAGCTGAAGATAATAATTATAATGATAGTGACATTGAAATTGCAATCTTGAATACATATCAAGGAAGTGTTGTATTATGTTTAATCGAGAACTTGGTTGATATGTATAGTACTAAGAATGACAGAGTATATGTCAATCAATATATACAGAATATTAGTGATATATTAAGCAATAGAGAAAATATTTGGTTAAGATATGGTTTAGCTATGAATGTCCAAAATTTATACTATATGAATAAAGAATGGACAAAGAATAACTTAGAGGTGATTTTTTGTCATGAAGGAAAGATAGACATGACAGCTATTCGACTGGCAATAGGTCATACGCATTATATTTATCAAGATTTAACAAATTTAATGGTTGACAAGCAGGTATGGCTACATTTTAGAGATAGTAATTGGAATAAAGAGAATGAACAAGATTTGAGATATATACATGAAATAATTAGGTACATGGTCACAGCACATTTATTTAAACAATGTGAATTTAAGGTTATTAAGTCAATGATAGATATAATGAAGGAGAATGAGTACATAGCATTATTTGAAGCATTAAATCAAAAAGTAAATAGTAAGGATATGATTAACTACGATGATATATATTATAAGTTATATACTGAAGTACTAGATAAGAAAAATATACTAGATAGGGATACTATTTTTCAAATAATTAATACTACAGCGGTTATAGATGGCTTTTCAGAAAGAACATGGCAAGTGGTTTATAACAGTATTAGTATGTTACAAGGTCAAGATGCATATTGGTATGAATTTCAAAGTTTGCTAGAACGATTAATAAATAAAAATATACCATGGTTCACTAAGATACTTTTACAGATATTCGAGGTTATTAATGATACTGCTTCATATGAGTATATAGAAAGTATAATGGAAAGGCTATTATCAGAAGGTATGGTAAACGAGGCAAAAGATATCTGTAGGATACTTATATCGCAAGGCAAAGTAATTAATCAAATGAAAGAGTGGGGAAAAAAACTAGGAGATGATATAACAAAAAAACCTCTACTTAGTTAGGTGAGGAGAGCCGTACCATAAATGACGGCGGTTTTTGAAATAAGATTATAAATATTGTATAATCCTTCATAAATTCTAATGATATTTAGAATTATATAAATTGGTACTTGACCTTGTCACAGTGTCAAACTATATACTTTATTTATAATCATGATTATAGATAATAGGTGGTGTTATAATGTTCAAAATAGGGATGTTCTCTCAACTGGTACGTGTATCGCCTCGAATGCTGAGGCATTATGAAAAGAGTGGATTATTTTACCCTGCTGAAATAGACAAAATTAACGGATATAGACTTTATAGTGCATCTCAGATTCCACTGATTTTAAGAATTGTTGCTTTACGTGATATCGGATTTTCTATTCAAGAAATTGGAGATATTTTAGATAATTTTGAGGAGCAAGATAATACTCAAAAGATTTTTCAGGAAAAATCCAAAGCCCTACAAGAGAGTATTGCTAATGAAATGAAAAAGATGGACTTGATAAATAAAATGTATGAGAGGATAGAGAAAGGCAATTACACAACAACCTGTGAAGAGGTTATATTAAAGAAAATACCTTGTATAAAAGTATTATCATTAAGAGAAACAATCTCTGATTATAGTTATCAAGAGGCACTTTGGGAAAAAATGTACGCCTATATTGAAGATAATAATTTGTATACTATCATAGAGAAGGATGTTATTGCTATTTATCATGAGACAGAATATAAAGAACAAGATATTGATATTGAAATAGCTATTCCTGTAAAAGAGAGGAGAAATAGCACAGGTAATTTTATCTTTAAAGAGTTAGAGCCTATAGCGCTTGCAGCCACAGTAATCTGTGACGGATACTATGATAAGACGCTTCCCGAAGGGGAAGCCATGCTGGCTCAATGGATTGAAGATAATGGATATGAGATTATAGGAAGTGAACGAGCATATGGATTACGTCATCCGGGAAATGAACAAGACCCTGATAAGTATCAAACTGAAATTCAGTTTCCAATAGCTAAAAAACAATAAAAAAGGAGAGATGAAATTATGAGTGATACAATGAATAATGAAACATACCAAATGCCAGTACCAAGTGTAGAGCTTAAGGAACTAAACAGATTAGTGGGTACATGGAAAGTGTCGGGGTCGGATATTAGAGGACAAGTTACCTACTCATGGATGGAAGGCGGTTTTTTTCTGACTCAACATGTAGATCTTGAACAATATGGACAAAAAATAAAAGGTATAGAAATAATTGGACAAGATAGAGAATTTGGAGCAGAAAGTCCAAGTGAAGATATTAAATCAAGGTATTATGACAACTTGGGAAATACATTTAATTATACCTATGAGATACAGGAGGATACCCTTATTATTTGGGGTGGAGAAAAAGGATCCCCTGCTTATTACAAAGGTCAATTTAACGAAGAGGGAAATAGTAACAGTGGTGCTTGGGTATACCCTGGTGGCGGAGGATATGAATCCACAATGACAAGAATAAAATAATAGATATGATAAAATATTTATATGCACTGTAGGGGGATAAAATTTGTGCCTTTACAGTGCTTTTGAGTTGTTAAATGAAAAAATCGAACCCCTCAAGTGAATTTTCTTTCATTTGTTGTTAGGTGTAGGGATCTAGAATTTATTTTAACCATTTACAGATAAGTACATCTAAGAATCACTGATACAACGATACGGTGAACTGTATCATAAATGAGTTCGTTTTTTTGAGTAATAAGGAGGAGTATAATGATTAAATGGTTTTGTAATATAAAAGAATGTGATTTCAATTTTCATTTATAAAATGTAATAACGTAACTTCTAGAAAGTGTGATAAGATGTAATATAGCATTTATAGAGAAACAACTTAAAAACTTAATCTATGCAGCTGCACAAAGTTGTTTCTCAGAATGATTTCACATCATGAATCGCCACGGATAAGTTAAAACTAAATATGTGAAATCTATATGTAAAAGGAGAAGATAAATGTTATTTCTAGATTTCAACTTAAATCCATCTATTATAAAAGCTATAGAGGATCAAAAATATGAAAAACCAACGCCAATACAAGAAAAAGCTATTCCATCAATATTAAGTGGAAAAGATTTGCTTGGATGTGCCCAGACAGGAACTGGTAAAACGGCTGCATTTGCAATGCCGATATTGCATATGCTTTCAAAAGATAGTATTAATCAGAGAGAATGTAATCAAATTAGAGCTTTGGTTTTAGCACCTACTAGGGAATTAGCTATTCAAATTGGTGAAAGCTTTGAAACTTATGGGCAACATCTCAATATTCAGATTGGTGTTATTTATGGGGGAGTAACTCCAAAACGCCATATCAAGGTATTGAAAAGAGAACCCAATATTTTAGTTGCAACACCTGGACGACTTCTTGACCTCAGTGAACAAGTATATGTTGATTTAAGTAGTATTGAAATATTTGTACTTGATGAAGCAGATAGGATGCTTGATCTCGGAATGATAAAAGATGTTAAAACGATCATATCAAAATTACCAAAAGTGAGACAAAATATGTTGTTTTCAGCAACAATGCCCAAGGAGATTTCTAAACTTATTCATTCGATTTTAAGAAATCCAGTTAAAATAGAAGTTAAAAGCAATCTTACAGATGAAAGAGATATTAAACAACAAGTATATTTCATTGATGAACCAGACAAAACATCGTTATTATTACATTTGCTAAAGGATAAATCATTTGAATCAGTATTGGTTTTTGTAAGAACTAAAATAAAAGCAGATAAAGTAAGTAAAGCTATTAATATAGCAAATATAAGGACTAAAGCTATTCATGGTGATAAAAATCAATCTGAAAGACTAAAGGCTTTGGAGCTTTTTAAAAATAAAGAAATAAGGGTTTTAGTTGCCACAGATGTAGCAGCAAGAGGTATTGATATAGAAAAATTGTCACATGTAGTGAACATGGATATTCCAAATATTCCCGAAACTTATATTCATAGAATTGGACGCACAGGAAGAGCTGGGATGGGTGGTACTGCAGTTTCATTCTGCAGCAGTCAAGAAACAGCATTTTTAAAAGATATTGAAGAACTTCAAGGCGGCTCAATAGAGGTTATGGAAATATAAATTGGAAAAGGATATCAATGTGTATCATGAGTATATTGAAATAGTAGCAAGGCTCAAGGAGCTAAAGGTGCTACCTCTCGCCTATGGTTCCCTGCGCCACACAATTCAAGCATAATTTAAAAGAAGTAGCATACTAGGGCATCGGGTGCTACTCGACTTTTGTTAGAATGTGTAAGATGATAGATGTGCTTTTTTGTATAAGATAAGGTTTATACCCGAGAGGCTTGTTTTATAGAAATTAATCTAAGGCTGATGAGATGGTTGAGTATTTAGCGATCTGTCTATCGATATACTGATCTTCGAGTTTTTCCAGCTCTTCAAAATCCCAATGGTGGGAATACATAGTTATAAACTTAGAATCAGGCTTAGGGGCAGAGGGGGTTGATGATGATTGGTTTTGATGGCGGTTATTGGTGTAGCAGCCTTCTAAGAGGGCAATGAACTTGTCCTCTTGAATCAGCCAATCAAAACTAGCTCTAAAGGTGCCTAGACGACCGCTTAGAAAGTCGCTGTTTTGGGCGAGTAAAAAGGCTTGTTTAAAGTTATCCAGAGTTTGTCCCAGGTCGTGCCATAGCTTTTTGAGCAGGGTTTTTCTTTTGGCAGTAAGGAGTGTAAGACGAGGATAAGATGGGCAGTATTGGTTAAAAAGGGTTTTAATCGTTTCGTAAGGCACACACACTTTTGGAGTATGTGTGTCTTTTACTGATGTTAATAATTTGTTGTAATCTACTGATAATGGAGATGGAGTTTTTGGATTTGCGGGGATTATGTTTTGTGGTGTGCGTAGAACCTCTTCTGTGTTTTCGGTGCTTTTCTCTTCAGAATATGAGATTTTGTTTGAGTCATCATGAAATAGTTCACTTAATTTAGTGTCATTTCGAATATAGTATGTAAGTCCTTTGATGCGGTCGTAGTAGGAAGCATAGTATTTGCCGCTAAAGAGATCTTTGCTTTCTTTAAAGGCTTTTTTAGATGTATAAACCTTGCCAATTTTTGAAAAAGCAGTACGGAATTCTTGTTTGCTAAAGCCTAGCTCTTCTACCCAGCTATCTCCTTTTTTGTAGAGTTCGTGTTCACAAATATCTAGAAATTTATAAAATTTATCTCCTGTCATTTTTGTAAACCAATATTCGAGTTGTAATAAAAGAATAGTTGCATTGATACTGCCTGTTATTTGATTAAGTTCTGGACAATATTTAAGATATTTCATAGACATGGTAATCGTTCTCCCCTTTAAACTTTCTGGATATTTATCTTCTCAATATGATATATGTCTTGAAAAGGAAGATTCCCTAAATAATATCTTCTATATTGGAATGCCGGCAAATATAGGCAATTGAGTAGATAACTATAAAATTTGTAGTTTAAAAAATAGAGAGTAGTATTACCAGGGGTCACCTCTATGGTTATAACCCACGAATTTCTGATAATTCATTAGAGTTCGTGGGTTATTTAAGTTTAAGGGGAAATAAGTTATAGAATGCATTTTAGCGTCCGATTAGTC
This sequence comes from Cellulosilyticum sp. I15G10I2, assembly GCF_900095725.1. Lineage (NCBI taxonomy): Bacteria > Bacillati > Bacillota > Clostridia > Lachnospirales > Cellulosilyticaceae > Cellulosilyticum > Cellulosilyticum sp. I15G10I2. The sequence continues at coordinate 345,975 of NZ_FMMP01000028.1, read as the reverse complement.
CGTATAAAATAAGGTGAAAGAGTTCAAGTCCCTTTTCTTTGAAATTGCTAGCTGTGGTCCAAGATAGCTGCATTTTTGTGATGGCATTTATATATTCCATTATTGTCTGTGTAGAAATAGAGGGGTCAATTGCCCCTTCATCTTTGCCTGATTCTACAAATTTCATTAGAATATCTGTTCGAATTTTATTTACATTTTCAGTACACAAGTTTACGAGTACTTTATCATCTAATGCTTCTGGAGAAAAATATTCACCTAATAGCTGCTCGTGAGTATTAGAACAGATAGTGACTGCCTTAAGAAGTTTTTCTTTAAAGCTTATTTTTTCTTCTAAAACGTCTAGTGTCATTTGAATGCTCTTTTTCATCAAAATATTTATAGATTCTGCAATTAAACCCTCTTTATTATTAAAATAGTTATAGATAGAAACCGTAGAAATACCTGATAAGGAAGCTATTTCATTGATGCTTACATTGGTATATCCTTTTTCTTTGAATAGGGCCAAGGCTGCATGGATGATAGCATCTTTCTTTTTTTGAGTTCTTATTTCGTATTTATTCATGTGTATTACCTCTATGATATATTTGTAAATTTTAATAAGCTTATTATAGCATAAAGAGATTAGTTTTTAAATATTGAGCTGTTAATTAAAAAACTTATTGACAAAATAAGTGGTGAGCTATAGAATGTTTTTAAATATGAAGCTATAAATTTAAAAACTTTCTAGGAGGAATACATAATGAAAATATTAATGGTTGGACGTGGGGTAATTGCTACGCAGTATGCATGGGCACTCAAAAAAGCGGGGAATGAGGTAGAGTTTTATGTCAGACCAGGAAGGGCAGCACAATATGGTCCACTGGTTGATTTAAACATAATAGATGGTAGAAAGAAGCGTACTTTAGTAAAAGAAAAATGGTCCATTACGATGAGAGAAGAACTAGCACCCGATCATGATTATGACTTAATTGTAGTTAGTGTGAATCATTATCAGCTAGATGGTGTTCTTGATTTTTTAGTATCACGTGTTAACAAAGCCACCGTATTGATGTTTAATAATCTTTGGATTGATCCACAAAAAGTAGTTTCACTGCTTCCAAAAGATCAGGTGGTATGGGGATTCCCAGGAGCAGGAGGGGGTTACTCCTCGGCAGGTACTTTAAATGGTGGTTTTATGAAAATGATTTATATGGGTTTTGTGGGGGATACAAGTGTTACCAAACGGTATCAAAATGTTCGTATTCTATTTGAAAAAGCAGGATTTTCAATAGCTCAAAGAAAAGATTTTCATAGTTGGCTGTTAGTTCATTTTGTAATCAATGCTGGTATTGCAGCTCAAGCATTGAAAATAGGGGGATACGATAAAGTTTTTGACTCTACGGTAAATCTTAAAGAAACAATTATTCTAGTACGTGAAATGCTTCCGTTAATTAGGGCGAAAGGGGGCAAAATAAGCCTTGGTACCTATTTGGCCATGTATTTACCATCAGGAATAATTGGACTTATTCTTAAAAAGGCTATGGCTAAAGGTAGTATAGCAAGGGATATTATGAGTGGAATGTTTGAGAGCGATCAGTTTAATCTTGATACAGCTGGCTTTTTTCCGAAGGATGTACTTGCTGATGCAAGAATGCTTGGTATTTCACTTCCACGGCTGACGGCTCTACAATCTGTATTTTAGAGTTAAAAACTTGTTGAGATGTAAATAAGGCAGTCAGGATTACTTAATGCTATAAAGATAATTAGGTTGTATTAGTTCCTTTATTATGTTAAAGTTACTATGTAAATTGTAATTTTTATAGGAATATAATACCGATATAGTTTTCTAGGGTTCCGCAGTTTTGACTGGCAGGTCCGAGAGAAAACGCACAGTAAAGCGTGTACACGGAAGGATAAAAGCCTAGGAGATATTTAAATAATATTTCTTATGGCTTTTTTTACTTATTTAGAATCAAGCTTGGGCTAATTTCCTAGAAGTGTTTAGGTTAATACATAAAAAATAAACAAAGAAAAGAGGGAGAATAAATGAGGAATGAGAGGATTTATGGTGTAATATATGCAGTTGTAGCATACACATTATGGGGGATTCTGCCTATCTATTGGAAGCTGATAGACAGTGTGTTTTCTATAGAGATTTTATCACACAGAATTTTGTGGGCTTTTGTATTTACAATGGTTATTATAGCTACGACCAGAGAGTGGAAAGCATTAAAGCTTATCATGAAGGATAAGAAGCAAATGTTTTATATATTTATTGCATCAATTCTAATTGCCTTTAACTGGGGCTTGTATATATGGGCTGTCAATTCGGATAAGATTGTAGATGCAAGCTTAGGATATTATATCAATCCACTGTTTGCAGTGGTTTTGGGAATGTTAGTATTCAAGGAAAAGTTAAATTACTGGCAAGCAGGAGCACTTTTGCTTGCTTCTGTGGGTGTCATTATTAAAACCTTACAATATGGTAAAATACCATGGGTTTCCTTGGGGCTTGCTGTTTCATTTGGATTATATGGTATGATGAAGAAGTTTATTAGAGCTAACTCTATAGTTGGACTTACGATTGAAACGACTATGCTTGTTCCAGTTGCTGCACTATATATTACAGCAAGACAGATGAGTGGGGGAGGTGCTTTTGGCAGAGAGCATATAGGTGTCATACTTCTCCTTATAGGATCGGGTGTAGTTACAGCTGTACCACTATTGTTATTTTCAAGTGGCGCAAAAAGGCTTCCTTTGTCAGTGCTTGGATTTACCCAATATATTGCACCTACAATAAGTCTCTTTATTGGGATTTTTGTGTTTCATGAAGTGTTTACTGCGGTGGATATGATTAGCTTTGGTTTAATATGGATAGCCTTAATGATCTATTCTTGTTCTCAAATGGGGTTATTTAAAAGGGAAGTGGAGGTAATAGGATGAGTGAATGTATTTGTAGCAGTTGTAAGAATCTTAAGAGCATTATCGATGCAAGTGATAGCGATAAAAACGGTATCGCTGAAGAATATGAATGTGAATATGGGGCTCCATCTGAGAATTGTTTGGAGTGTGAAGAGGATACGTGTGAATTAACGTGTGAGAATTATAGGAGTGATTGTGAAGAAGAGGAATTTACTATTTCAAAATGTGTAAAGTGTGGTCAAGAATTGAAGATTGTATCTGGCAATAATGAAGATGGAGAAGTATATTGCGTCACTTGTTTTTTGAATAAATAATAAAGATCCTCGAATCTAGAGATAATCTGGCTTCGAGGATTTTGTAATTTAAGTACAACTGTACATTGCAATGGTCTTGATTAGGCGGGGACATACGATTACTAGATATAATTTTTGTGGTTAAAATATACAAAATACCTAAAAAAATTAACCTATTACCGTGGGTGTTTTGAACAAAATAAACAAAAAACAAAAGAAATAACTTGCCACAGAGATACTTTAACTGGTAGACTATTTTCAGTAAGTCGGCCGGCTTAAGTGCATCAATTCATTTCTTCTTAGAGAAGATTATCATTTAGAATAGGAGAAGTCTATGCAAAATAATTATATTGAAATAATAGGTGGTAGCGAGAATAACCTTAAAAATATTAATTTGAAAATTCCAAAAGGAAAGATTACTGTTTTTACAGGCGTATCAGGATCGGGCAAGTCCTCCATAGTTTTCGATATTATAGCACAAGAGTCGGGGAGACAACTGAATGAAACGTATAATAGCTTTGTGAGAAAATTTCTGCCTAAATACCGCAGACCTAAGGTAGATGATATTAAGAATCTTTCCCCTGCGATCATTGTTGATCAGAAAAGAATTGGAGGGAATGCACGTTCAACATTAGGGACAGCTACAGATATTAATTCCTTACTCAGACTATTGTATTCAAGGTTTGCAACACCCAGTATTGGCTATGCCAATGCCTACTCATTTAATGATCCACAAGGCATGTGCCCACAGTGTGAAGGTATTGGAAGGGTTATTACCCTCAATGTGGATGCAGCGCTAGATCAAGACAAATCATTAAACGAAGGGGCTATTTTACTTCCTGGATTTAAGGTGGGGTCCTATTACTGGAAGGTCTATGCGGAGTCTGGATTTTTTGATACTGATAAAAAAATTAAAGATTTTTCTAAGGAAGAATTTGAAAAATTAGTCTATGCACCCGCACAAAAATTGACAGGACAATTTTTATTAAATGATATGAACGTAACCTATGAAGGTTTGGTTGAAAGATTTATGAGAACGACTGTCAATACAGATAAAGATGCAACGAAGGCTAGTACAAAAAAGATAAATGAATTTGGCATAAGCTGCATTTGTCCAACTTGCAATGGCAAAAGATATCATGAATTAGTTTTTACATCTAAGATAAACGGATATTCTATCTATGATCTAACCGATATGGAACTGGAAAAACTAGTCGCGGTTTTAGGGAGTTGGGATATTAGAGAAGCCAATCATTTGATTCAAGATGTTAGGGAAAAAGTGCAAAGTTTATGCGATATAGGACTTTCCTATTTAACTTTAACAAGAGAGACAACCACTCTGTCAGGGGGAGAATCACAGCGGGTTAAAATGGTCAAGCACTTATCAGGCAATCTTAATGGGCTGATATATGTTTTTGATGAACCCAGTACAGGCTTACATCCTCATGATGTGAATAAAATAAATGATTTATTAGTTAAAATACGGGATAAGGGGAATACAGTTTTAATTGTAGAACATGATCCTGATGTTATTCCTATTGCGGATCATGTTGTAGATGTGGGTCCAGGAGCAGGCTCCCATGGGGGGACCATTATGTTTAGTGGAGCCTATAAGGATTTCTTAAAATCATCTACTTTGACAGCTAAATGTCTGGTGCAAGAATCTAAAGTAAACCAATCCGGTCGCATACCGCAAGAATTTTATAGGAGCACAAAAAGTAGTTTGCATAACCTTAAAAACATTAGTCTAAATATCCCAAAAGGATTATTTACAGTAGTTACAGGTGTTGCGGGATCAGGGAAAAGTTCTTTAGTTAACGGCGTATTTGCAAAAGAATTTCCTGAAAGTATTGTTATTAGTCAAAGTCCAGTGCACCAGACGGCCAGGTCGAATTCAGCTACGTATTTGGGGATTATGGATGAGATTAGAGCCTTGTTTGCAAAAGAAAACGGTGTAGAAAAAGGATTATTTAGTTATAATTCCATTGGTGCATGTCCAGCTTGTAATGGAACAGGTTTTAAAACCCTCAATATGTCGTTTATGGATGTCATAGAGGTAGAATGCACAGAATGCAATGGAACCCGTTATAGGACAGATGTGCTTAAATATCTCTATAAGGGTAAAAATATCGTAGAAATGATGGGAACAACAGCAGAAGAGGCTTTAGAAATTTTTAATGATAATAAAATAAAGAGCAAATTAAAAGGTATCAATACAGTTGGCCTTTCGTATCTGACACTGGGGCAATCGCTTGATACTTTATCAGGAGGAGAATGCCAAAGACTAAAGCTTGCCAAAGAATTAGGCGCTAAAGGTAATATTTATATTCTTGATGAGCCAACGACAGGGCTGCATATGTCTGATGTTAAAGTAATCTTGAGCATTATAAATAAGCTTGTAGATAGAGGAAACACTGTGATTGTTATTGAACATAATACAGATATGATTAGAAATGCCGATTGGATTATTGATATTGGCCCAGAAGGGGGAAGCCGGGGTGGACGCATTATTTATGAAGGAAATCTAGGCGGCCTGCAAATCTGCAGCGAATCAGTAACGGCTAAATTTGTTCAATAACTAAAAAGGAGATGTAGTCGTATGAATGCCATTATTGAAGTTGAAAATTTTACGAAAAAATATGGAGATTTTACAGCCGTTAAGGAGATATCCTTTTCTGTAGAGGAGGGGACAGTTTTTGCCTTTTTGGGGCCAAATGGAGCAGGTAAGAGTACAACGATCAATACGTTATGTACCATTTTTGAAAAATCCTCAGGGACGCTTCTAATTGATGGGAAAGATGTCACCAAGCAAAAGAGTGATGTTAGAGCAGTTATAGGCGTGGTGTTTCAGGATTCAACCCTAGATAGCAAAATGACAATTGAGGAAAATCTAAAGATGCATTGTGTTTTTTATAATATTCCCAAAAAGGAAGTAGAAGAACGCATACAATTTGTTCTAGAACTGGTGGATTTATTAGAGGAGAGAAAAAAGATTGTCGGGGCATTATCAGGAGGAATGAAACGTCGTGTTGAAATTGCACGGGGGTTAATTCATTATCCCAAAGTACTATTTCTAGATGAACCTACAACAGGCCTTGATCCTCAAACCAGAGCTCATATTTGGGAATATATTATTAAACTTCAAAAAGAAAGAAATATAACGATTTTTCTAACCACTCATTATATGGAAGAGGCTGAAATCTGCGATAAAATAGCCATTATAGATGGGGGTGTTATTGTGGCTCATGATACACCTTATGCACTTAAAAAAATGTATACGAAGGATAAAGCCTATATTAACACAAAGAATGAAGTAGAACTTGAGCAGCTTTTAGAACAGTATGAATTAGGCTATGTGAAAAAAGAGGGTTACTATAAGGTGGAAGCTGAAGACTTGGAGGGGTTATTACAGCTGATTAGCGTGCATAAAGCAGATATAACCAATATAGAGATTAAAAAAGGTACATTTAATGACGTCTTTTTGGAGATAACAGGCAAAAAGATTAGAGAGGAGGCTTAATATGAATACTATTTTTGCATTATGGAAAAGGGGGCTAAAAGCCTTTGTTAGAAATAAAACAGGATTAATATTTTCTTTGATCTTTCCATTTTTCTTTGTTTATGTATTTAGTGCAATTTTTAAAAATGACGCTATAGACAACCCTATAGCCTATATGCTTTCAGGTGTTATTATTACAACGGTATTTGAAAGTTCCCTTAATTTAGCCTCAACAACTGTTGATGATATGGTAAGCGGGTTTATGAAAGAGGTTCTAGTTTCTCCGGCAAAGCGAATAGCTGTTGCAATGGGACAATTGTTATCGGCAGCTACGGTAGCTACGGTGCAAGGCATCTTGATTTTGGTGATTGGACTATTTATTGGTATTAAGTTTACGACATGGACTACGCCTATATATATCTTAATTGTAATGATCAGTATTGGCTTGGTTTTTTCAGGAGTAGGGCTTTTTATGGCAACAAAGGTACGCAACGGTCAAACCTTCCAGATTGTTAAGACAGCAGTAACAATGCCGTTTACTTTCTTATCCGGTGCCTACATTCCTATATCCATGCTGCCTGGTGGACTTAGATATATTGCTTATATTAATCCAATGACTTATGCAACTGCATGCTTTCGGATGATTGTACTAGAAAAAACCAATTTATCAATGGCTCAACTTGTAAAAGAGGGACTCGCCATTAATATTAATGGTTTTATTGTTACGCCAGTTATGTCTTTTGCTATTATTGTTTTTATAGGCGTAATATTCCTAGTATTATCAACTATTTCATTTGTTAAAACAGATTTTTCACGTTTGAATAGAAGTGCTACTGATGCCAGTGCTATATGGAGTTAAGTATATATTTCAAAACTATAATAGATTGACATTCTCGTTTTATAGCGGGTTATGAGCTTTCAGATACCTTATATAATAATTATAACCCACGAATTTCTGGCAAGCAGTTGGAGGTTCGGGGTTTTTTGGGTATTATAGAATGATGAGGGATACCTACAGTTGACAGGGATTCATTGATATACTAACAATAAGTAATCAAATCATAAAATTAATTAATAAAGATCATTGCGGTTAATATTAATATGAAAGGAGGGGGTTAATCATAGATATCGAAAATTTACTTGATGTAAGAACAAGAGAAGAGTTACGGACTTGGTTACAAGATAATTATTCAACTGAAAAATGTTGTTGGGTAGAGATAAGTATTACCCCGAAATCAGGTACATTATTATACCTGGACGTAGTTGAGGAGGCTTTGTGTTTTGGATGGATTGATGGAGTTAAGAAGAAAAATTCCAAAAATAAGCTTGTTCAGCGACTATCCCCTAGAAATAAAAAAAGTTCATGGACCGAATTGAATAAAGAACGTGTACGCCGTCTTGAAAAGCTTAGACTTATGACTGATGAGGGAAGAAAGGTGTTACCTGATATGAGTAGTCATTCTTTTACAATTGACAGATTCATAGAAAAAAGATTGAAAGAAGATGTGTTGGTCTATGAAAATTTTATGAATTTCCCTGAGTTGTATAGGAGAGTAAGAATAGACACAATCCAACAGGTGAAAAACCAACAGGAATTATTTATGAAGAGGTTGGATAAGTTTATACAAAATACTAAACAAGGCAAGATGTATGGCTCATGGAATGATAATGGCCGCCTTATTAATTAAAATAGGTAAGTAAAAAGTCTAACAAATAGGAGAGACAGTACGATGAACCGTACTACAAATGACGGCTATTTTGAGCAAGCTTACAATCTAATAGATAAATAAAGAAATCTAATTTATAATAATAATATAGATAAAGTGAATGGTAGCAAAAAGGAGGAAGCCTTTATGAGTAAGCAAGATAAGTTAGTTATTGGATTTGGCTCCAAGCAAAGACTGTAAAAACAAAGATGAACTTTGTTTGGGGCCATTTTTAAAGAGAGATTTGATAAAATAACTTTATGCAGTCTTTGCTTCAATATTAATAAAAAATAATATTGAATAGGAGCAAAGATTATGAAATATGAAAAGGCACAAAACCTATTACCAAAAGATATTATTGAACTGCTTCAGCAATATGCTGATGGGCAATATATCTATATACCTAGAAAAGCTGAAAATAAAAAAGGCTGGGGAGAAAATAGTGGATATAAGAATGAAATAAAGAAAAGAAATATGGAAATTATTAATAAACACCTTAAAGGAACGCCCATAAAAGCTCTTGCTAAGCAGTATTATCTTACCGAAAATAGCATTAGAAGAATCCTTAGAGCATATAAAATATGAAGAAAATAAAAATATCCAAAAGATACTTGATAATAGAAAACATCAAGTGTCTTTTTTATTAAAGGGTCAAAGATAATACAGAAATGATTATGGTCACCAAAGAACTTGTGTTAATGGTATTATGAATATAATTGGATGTGAGAGTATGCAATGGTAGGAGGATGTAATATGAATAAAATTAATATTCTAGAAATCAAGGTTGGTTTTAATGATGAAACAAATAAGATTTATCCAGTAATAATTGAAGGTGAAGAGGAAATGATTTTGGTTGACTGCGGATACCCAAATTTTTTATCAGTGATAGAACAGGAAGCAATAATTAGAGGGATTGATATAAAAAAATTGTCTAAGATAATTATAACGCACCACGATTTCGATCATATAGGGTCTTTAGCGGCATTTAAAAGAAAGTATCCTTCTATAAAGGTAATGGCATCCATAGATGATGCAAAGTATATTAATGGAAGTAAAAAATCATTAAGACTACAACAGGCAGAATCTATATATGATTTTTTGTCAGAGGGAGAAAAAGAGGGAGCAAAAACTTTTCATAGCATACTTGAATCAGTAGAGCCCTGTGCTGTTGATATATGCGTAAAGGACAAGGATTTTTTTGATTGTTGTGGAGGTATTGAAATAGTTACTACTCCAGGACATATGCCAGGGCATATGTCCATTTACATTAAAACGAATAGAACATTGATTGCTGGAGATGCATTAGTTATTGAAAATAATATGCTTGCTATTGCAAATACACAATATACTTTAGATATGGTAGCTGCAAAAGAATCAATTATTAAATTAATGAAATATGAAATAGATAGAATTATTTGCTACCATGGAGGACTTTATAAAAACGATATCAAAAAGTCGTTGAGTAGCATTATTTCAAGTTAAGTTAGCGATTTGTCCTAAGAATTGTTTTATTATAAATAAAATTGCAGATCCAATGATGCGGTGAACCATATCATAAATAACTTAATTAGGTGGGAAGTGTATTGAGAACAATAAAAAATATATTTTAGCTATGTTGCAGAATACCTTGATAAAGTTACTGTTTAAAATGACTGAAGAGTAGATTATAATAAAGAGTAATAATAGTATCAAAATATAATCCTCTTAAAATTATATTATTTGGCGCTTGTGCGTTTTATGGAGGTGCGGGATGAACAAACTTAAAATAGTAGTTGTTAGAAAACATTTTTCTCTTGGAGAAGAAATTGCCCATTCAATTGCCCATGGAATTGGGATGTTACTTGGTATTGCTGCTTTAGTTCTACTCGTCATAAAAGGTATGAGGATGAATGATACCTTATATACAGTCAGTATGGTTATTTATTCAGTTTCACTTATTATGCTTTATGGGTGCTCTATGGTTTATCATGGATTTCCAGAGGGGAAAGTGAAGAATGTATTTGAACGGATGGATCATTCATCCGTTTATTTGTTAATTGCTGGTACATATACACCTTTTTGCCTGCTTGCAATTGGCGGTACTTTGGGTATGGTCATCTGTAGTATTCAGTGGGGACTTGCTATACTGGGTGTTGTATTTAAAATGATGTATATCGAGAGATTTGTCAAAATACATGTTCTTATCTATCTGTTAATGGGGTGGATGATTGTTTTCTTTGTAGGCACTCTTTTTCAAACAATGTCTCCAATGGGTTTTTTATTATTACTTGCAGGAGGATTATGTTATAGTATCGGTGTTTTATTTTTTGTATTTGACTGGTTTAAATATCATCATTTTATATGGCATCTCTTTGTACTTGCTGGAAGTATACTGCTCTTTTTTTCAATCTATATGTATGTATGATTGGATTGAGCATTTTTGAGATTTACTTAATTACCCAGTAATGCTATACTCCCGTCTTTGATAACTGGGAGAAAATATAAGCCTAGAATACCTTGTAAACTCAAGGTTTCTAGGTTTTTTTATATCTCGGAATTTGTTGAAAGATGTAAAAAATATTGACAAAACATAGCAAAAAAGATAATATATAAAAGTAGAAAACGATAATCATTATCATATATAATCTAATATCGTTTGTTAATGTTTATCAACACAGGTTAAAAAAGAAATATAGTCAAAGGCTGCAGCATGCTGCAACCGACTAATATATAAATATTAAAGGAGAATTGTGATGAAAAAATTTATTTCTGGTTTAATGGTTGGTGCAGTATTAATGGGAGGGGTAGCTCATGCATCCGATACGAAAATCGAGGCATATCTTACATCAATAAAGTATTATTTTAACGGAGTAGAAAAGGCATCACCTGCAAATATGGGTGCTATTGTTTACAAGAATACTACATATGTACCATTAAGGTTTGTATCACAAAATCTTGGCAAAGAAATCGTGTGGGATGAAAAAACTAACTCAGCGTATATTAATGATGCAGGTACTTTTAAAGCACCAAGTATGACGTCATATCAAGATGGTGTCTACAGAGGATCTTTTGGTGAAGGGTATCAGCAAGTTGCTGTTCAGTTTGAAATCAAGAATAATATTGTACAAAACACTAGCTTTAGACACTTATATTACAAAGATGTAGATTATAGAGCAGAAAAAGAAGATGCAAAAGTTATAGGTTTAAAAACACAATATGAGGCTTTAATTAACTATCTTGTAGGAAAAGACGTTAGAGCAGGTATAAAGGATCTTTACGAGCCAGGGAAAATTGTAACAAGCGAAGTAGATGGTATGACAGGCGCTACGTTAAGATCAGGCAAAGTCATTTCAGCAATTAACGACGGGCTTAATAGAGGGGTATATAGTTATCCAAAAAAGTAATCGCTGATAAGAGTTAATTAGAAGTAGTTTATCAAAATTTGAGGCAGGTATTCACTTAGAGTACCTGCTTTTTTAGTTGAACACAAAAATTTTTACAGACTTTTTAAATCCATATATGTTGAAAGAGAATGAGTCATTGGGAAACAGCCCAATGACTCATAGATTAATAATTTATTTAGCAAGAGCGTTTTTAACTGCTTTTAAAAAACCTTCAGACGAGTATGTAGCACCGGATACGGTATCAATGTCTATCTTTTGCGAAGCAACAATAGTATTAGTAAGATGTTCAAATGCGTTTTGGGCAATCCTCGGAGTGTCTTCATGAGATAGCACCTCAATGCTGTAAATTTTCTCATCAATTACAGTTACAGCTACATCTATCATGCCATCATTCCCCATAGCAGAACCTTTATAAATGATAGGTTGGGATACTTTAATTTCTGAAGGCTGCTGCTCTTTAGGATCTTCTTTTACTACATCTTTAGCATCTTGCATGCTTGAGGTGTTAATTGTAGTAGGTTTTAATGTTTTCTGAGTTGTTGTATTATCAGTTACTTTGTTATTATTTGGAGTTATTGGTTGAGAAGCGTCCTTTGGCACTGTAGCATCTTTAATAGTATCCTTTTTGGCATCTTCCTTATTACCAGATGTTACAGGGGTATTAGGGGTTTCTTTTTCTGCGCTTTTAATATCTTGCTTTTCTTCTTCTGCTTTCTCTTCCAAGTATGTATTTTCATTTTCAGTAATGGGTTGGGATATTTGTATCTTAGTATTCTTATCCGCTATATTATTTGGCACCTCTTTTTGTGAAGTACAACCAACTAAAGGAATAGAAATCATTGTACCTATAGCCATAAGTTTAATTAATAAATGCAAGTTTAATCCTCCTTAATATTTTATCCTAAAATGTATTAGGTTGCCGAATAGATGATATTGATTATCAATATCTGTGATAATAATAAAGCATTTATATAAAAATGTCAACGAATACCGGTTGTTTTAATTAAAAACTGTGGTAAAAGGCCTTATTTTTTAATTGGCAGATTAAACACATTCTAAAGCCTAGCAGGGAGATTTTAGGGTTCGGAAGTTGCCTCTGGAGTAGCTCGTAACGAAAATCTTAGTAGTTTATTCAAATGGCTTTTAGCCGCACTGTTTAAGCGTACGCGAGTTTGCGGCGTTCATTTGAAGAAAGTGCTTAGATTTTTAGAACTACGCAAGTGGGCAACTGGAGAACCCTAAAATTCCCTGCAGACCTAAGTCAAATGATTTACTCCCCTATTTATAGGGATTTACTTAATTACCCAGCAGTGTTATACTAAAGACAAATTTAATATCTATGTTTTGCGGGGGGACCATTTTGGTTGAGAAGGTTAAAACCTGACCCTTTGAACCTGTTAGTTAATACTAGCGTAGGGAGGCGTATCTTATACTTTTGTATTGGATTAGAAGTGCTTACTGTGTATAGTAGGCACTTTTTTTGTTCCCTTTCATAGGATGTTAAATTAAATTGATATGTCTTGTAAAGGAGAAATGTAGAATGCAATATACAACACAAATGGATGCAGCAAGAAAAGGTATTATCACAGAACAGCTGCGTATAGTAGCCGAAAAAGAAAATATGGCAGTTGAAGAGCTAAGAGAGTTAGTCGCACAAGGTAAGGCAGTTATTCCTGCTAACAAAAACCACAAGTCTTTAGATCCAAACGGTGTAGGTAATAAATTAAAAACTAAAATCAATGTTAATTTAGGAACTTCTAAAGACTGTCTCAATCTTGAGATGGAGATGGAAAAAGTCCAAGGAGCAGTTGCAATGGGTGCAGAATCTATTATGGATTTAAGTTCTTTTGGAGATACCCATACTTTTAGAAAAAAACTTGTGGAAGAATGTAAGGCAATGATAGGTACAGTGCCTATTTATGATGCGATTGTTTACTATAATAAAGAACTCGATAAAATTACAGCTAAGGAGTGGCTTGATATTGTTAAGATGCATGCAGAAGATGGTGTTGACTTTATGACCATACATTGCGGCATTAATAAGCAAACAGCTCAAAGATTTAAAAATAATAAACGTTTAACAAATATTGTTTCAAGAGGGGGTTCACTCATTTTTGCATGGATGGAAATGACAGGCAATGAAAATCCTTTCTATGAATTTTATGATGAAGTTTTAGAAATCTGCAGAACTTACGATGTAACTATGAGTCTAGGGGATGCTTGCAGACCAGGTTCCATAGAGGATGCCAGTGATATTTCTCAGATCGAAGAACTTATTGCACTTGGAGAACTTACACAAAGAGCTTGGGATAAAGACGTTCAGGTCATCATTGAGGGGCCAGGCCATATGCCTCTAGATCAAATAGAAGCTAATATGAAGATCCAGCAAACAATATGTAAGGGTGCGCCATTTTATGTGTTAGGACCTCTCGTAACTGATGTAGCCCCAGGATATGATCACATTACATCAGCAATAGGCGGAGCCATTGCAGCAACTTACGGAGCATCTTTCCTTTGTTATGTGACACCGGCTGAGCATTTAAGACTGCCTAATCTTGAAGATATGAAAGAAGGGATTGTAGCTTCTAAGATTGCAGCCCATGCAGCGGATATTGCAAAAGGTATAAAAGGTGCTAAGGCATGGGATTATGAAATGAGTACGGCAAGAAAAAATCTTGATTGGGAAAAGATGTTTGATCTTGCCATTGACCCAGAAAAAGCAAGAAGATATAGGGAAGAATCTACACCAGAGCATTCAGATACTTGTACAATGTGCGGTAAAATGTGTGCTGTAAGAAATATGAATAAGATTTTAAACGGCGAACATGTTGATGTTATTTAGGAGGTAAGAGATGCTTGAGACCATTAAAGGCGCTATATTTGATCTTGATGGCACCCTGATAGATTCTATGGGCATATGGGGCAGTATAGGTACTGACTTTTTATTAAGTCATAACATTACGCCGCCAGAAGATATTGAAAAAACATTGAAATCAATGAGCTTTTATCAGTCAGCTGAGTATTTTAGAGATAAATATCACATTAATCATACACCAGAAGAGATTATGGCCCTAGTTTATGCACAGGTAGCAGAACATTATAAAACGACTATTCCATTAAAAGATTCTATTGAAAAGTACCTAAAGGTACTTCAAAAAAAAGGTGCAAAGATGGGGATTGCAACAGCTTCTAATAAAAGATTAGCATTTTGTGCTTTAAAAAGACTTGGCATCTTAGAATACTTTGAGTTTATCCTAACTTGCGATGAAATAGGAGTAGGCAAAGACGAACCGAAAATTTATTTAGAGGCAGCAGCGTTACTCGAAATAGATAAAGAGAACATTTATGTTTTTGAAGATGCCTTATATTGTGTCAAGACGGCTAAAGCAGCAGGCTTCAAAGTAGTAGGTGTTTATGATGCATCATCTGAGCAAGATAGGGAAGAACTCGAGAAAGTATGTGATCATTTTATAGTATCTTTTAAGGAACTATTATAAATAAGCAGGAGGGTTATTTTGAAAACAGTATTAACTATTGCAGGGTCTGATTGCAGCGGAGGGGCAGGTATTCAAGCTGATCTTAAGACGATAACGGTACATAAAATGTATGGGATGAGCGTTATAACCGCACTTACAGCTCAAAATACGCAAAAAGTATTTGAAGTTGTAAAATGCACACCAGAGTTTGTGGAGGCACAGTTAGACGCAGTATTTACAGATATTTACCCTGATGCAGTTAAGATAGGGATGGTTTCATCAGCAGAGATTATAGAGAGCATTGTAAATAAGCTGACAGAGTACCATGCTCAAAAGGTTATTCTAGATCCTGTTATGATAGCCACCAGCGGCAGAAGCTTATTAAATGATGATGCGTTCTATGCACTCAAAAACAAACTTATGACTATAACCCATGTCATTACGCCCAATATACCAGAGGCTGAACTTTTATCTGGTATTTCAATTAGTACGGTTGATGATATGATAAAAGCTGCTGAAGAGATCAATAAGTTTTATAAGGGACATATACTTATAAAAGGCGGTCACCTAGTTGACCGGGCAGATGATCTTATTTATTCCGGGGGAGAGATTATTTGGATTAAAGGCAATAGGATAGGTCAAAAAGAAAGACATGGCACAGGATGTACCCTTTCTTCAGCCATTGCTTGTAATCTGGCAAAAGAACTAAGCCTAGAGGAAAGTGTAAAACGTGCTAAAGCATATGTAGCAGGTGCATTGCGTAGTGATACAAATCTAGGCTATGGAAGCAGTCCCCTTAGCCACCATTATAGTATAAAAGAAAAGTAAATAGGATTTAAGGACATCACAAATAGGCTGAGGGTCATTTGCGAGAGATTACTAGAAAAAACACAAACAATAGAGGACAGATAGGTCTAAGCCCATCTGTCCTCTATTAGAAATGTAGTAGCAAATCGTAGTTATTATTCGCTTACAGTTGCAAGGTAACTATTAAGTTTACCTACTAACTCATCAGCATCGATGCCATGAACCATACATGCTTCGCCAATAGACTCCATTTGTGAAGATGGGCAGCCAAGACAATGCATACCAGCATTCATAAGTATTGGAATAACACCTTTATCGATTTGTAAAATTTGTCCGATAATCATATCTTTAGTGATTTGAGTTGCCATGATTTTATCTCCTTCTATTAAAAAGAATAGTATTATACAATCTAACACATATTATTATAAATATAATTGGCGCATTTTTCAACTTTTATTCTTTAAATTTGAGTAGCGGTCATAAGTTTTGGTATGATTTGTTGTTTTCTTGAGTAAACATCGGGTAAGAAAATACTGTCATCTGTTTTATAAAGTCCAAAAGCGTGTTCAGCAAGCCAGCGTTCTTTACCAATAACTAATAGCTCAGTGCCGCCAATTACGATGTCTGTTACCATAAGGAGGCAAAGGTCTAAGTTTTCACGCATCTCCAAGTGCTTCATCTCTTCGAAGATAGCTTCTTTAAGACTAAATAAGCTGTCAAAGTCACCTGTATTGACTTGCGCGACACTTACACTGTATTTACCGATTATAAACTTCTTGCGGTCTGTATCTATAAGTTCAGAAGCGGGAATGCCCTCAAGGGAAGTGCCGGCACCAAGAAGTTCGCTACCATATTCATTCAGATTAATATGAGCGATCTTTGCAAGTTGTTTAGCCATTTTTATATCATCAGGGGTGCAAGTAGGAGATTTGAAAATAAGTGTATCGGATAAAATAGCACTTAACATCAGTCCGGCAATTTCTTGTGGGGGTACAACCTGATGCGATTCATACATTTTTGCGATAATAGTGCACGTACATCCGACTGGTTCAGCTCGCAAAAATACAGGGGTTCTTGTATCAATATTAGCGATTCTATGATGATCAATAATCTCTAATATTTCAGCTTGATCAATACCGGAAATACTTTGGTCTTTTTCATTATGATCGACTAATATAACTTGCTTTTTTTGTATATCAATAAGATGTCTTTTTGATATAACACCTCTTACTTGACCTTCTTCATCTAGTATGGGAAAGTGTCTGTGCTGGCTATTAAGCATAACTTCTTTAACTTCATCTAAACTGTCATCTGTTTCAAAATAAATAAGATTTTGATTGATAATAATGTTTTTGACAGGAATACTCTGAGAAATCATCTTAATTGTTTTGAAGAATGAGAAAGAAGTACAAATAACAGCACAAGAGGTAGAAAGTGAGATAGGAAGCTTTATATCAGACATATTCTGATCCGTAAGAATAATACAGCCAGCCCCAGAATCAAGAGCCATTTGAATATGATAAGGGTTTGAACCTGTAATGATAAGATCCATGTTATTAAGTACAGTATTTTCACCGATAGAAGCTGTTGTATAAACATCTCCTGATATGCAAGGAGATGGATAAGTGCCAGAAATTAATTCGCCGTCTAATACGGAACAAATATTACTAAAGGGTGTTTTGTGTTTTTTAAGAACCGATGCATCTGTAAGTCCTATATAAGTTTTAGCAATATCAGAAATAGAGATAACACCTGCAAGTTTATGATCAGGATGTAAAATGGGAATCATTTGTCTGTTATTAGTCGTCATAACATCCCAAGCTTTTTTAACAGAATCTCCTACATAGATTGGAGGAACGGCATAATAATTCATATCACTGACTTGAGGTTTAATGTTTTCTATTAATAAAGGTGCGGGGACATTAAAGTAATCTAGTGCAAATTGGGTTTCTTTATTAACTTTACCAAGTCTCGCAGCTCTGATATTTTCTGTTCCTAAAACTTTTTTGAGATGTGTATAAGCTATTGCAGAACAAATAGAGTCTGTATCAGGATTTGTGTGCCCAAAAACATGTATATTTTTTTCCATAAATGTCCTCCTTAAATTGTAGGCAACTATTTAATGTAAAATAAACATAGCAATAACTTAAGAGATTGTCAACCTGCAACCAATAAAATAGTAATGAAATACTTGGTGAATATTTCGAACGTTTTCTCTTTAACTGAGAAAAATATTCGGACTTGTATTGATTTATACTCAATTATTTGATATGATAAGTATGTTTGAATGAATCGAAAGGATGTGTAAACCATGCCAACTAAAGTAATAATAGGTGCACAATGGGGAGACGAAGGAAAAGCAAAAATAATAGATATACTATCTGAGAAGGCAGATGTTGTGGTACGTTGCCAGGGAGGCAATAATGCTGGACATACTGTAACCGTTAACGAAGAAGTCTATAAGTTTCATCTAATCCCTTCAGGAATATTATATCCAGGGAAAACATGTGTGGTAGGTAATGGTGTTGTAATAGATCCAGAAGGTATCTTAGGAGAAATAGATCATTTAGTGGGTAAAGGGATAGATGTAAGCACTATAAAGATCAGTTCACGTGCACATTTGGTAATGCCCTATCATAAGGCACTAGATAAAGCAAAAGAAACACTTTCAGCTAAAGAAGGTAAAGACATCGGAACAACTATGAAGGGTATTGGCCCTTGCTATATGGATAAGGCAGAAAGAACAGGTATTCGTGTATGTGACTTATACCATGATGAAGTGTTTAAAGAAAAAGTAAGAACAAATGTTAAAATTAAAAATGCAATGCTTAAACATGTTTATCATCAAGAGGTGCAATTTGATGCTGAAGTGATCATAGCAGATTATATGAGATATAGAGAACGATTAAGAACTTATATAGATGATACAACGGTTATTGTTTATGAAGCGATTAAAGAAGGTAAGGATGTACTCTTTGAAGGGGCACAAGGCACTCTGTTGGATTTAGATATAGGAACATATCCTTATGTAACATCATCTCATCCTGTAACTGGCGGCGCTTGTATCGGGGCGGGTATTGGGCCTACGATGATTGATGAATGTATAGGTGTTATGAAAGGTTATATCACCCGTGTAGGTAAAGGTCCATTTCCTACAGAGCTTGAAGATGAAATAGGCGAACGCATCAGAGAAGAAGGCCATGAGTATGGCACAACGACAGGCAGACCTAGAAGATGTGGATGGTTTGACGCTATTATTGGAGAGTTTGCTGTAAGAACAAGCGGGCTTACTCAAATTGCACTGAATAAAATAGACGTACTTAAAGATATAGAAAAAATTAAAATTTGTGTAGGTTATGAGCTTAATGGCAAGGTCATTAAATATTTCCCTGCAAGTCTTGAAGATTTAGAACTTTGTAAACCTGTATATGAAGAAATGGAAGGCTGGGGAGATATTTCACATATTCGAACTTATGAAGCTTTACCAGACAGTGTTAAAAAGTATCTTGCCAGAATCGAAGAACTATGTGGCTGTAAGATCACAATGGTAGGAGTAGGACCTAATAGAGATCAGAATATTGTTATAAAATAATCACTCCAAATCTGGGTATTGAGTTTTGGCAATAATAAAATTATAATTGATATAGAAGGTCAATCTATATTAAGGAGTGAGCGAAATGGATTCAAATATGATGTATCAAGAAGTTTCAAAATCCAGTGAAGAAGTAACTAGAAATTTTATTATAAAGGTCTATGCATGGATGACCCTAGCTCTCATTATCACAGGAGTGGTAGGAATAAGTGTAGTAAGCAGTCCTGTTTTACTAGGTCTTATATTTGGCAATAACATTACATTTTTTGCCTTAATTATTGCAGAAGTAGCATTAGTTATTTATTTAAGCCGAAAAGCATTAAGCATGAGTGCAGGGATGGCAAAGTTTTGGTTTGTCGTTTATGCAGCTTTAAATGGACTGACGCTGTCTGCGATTTTCTTTGCATATG
Source organism: Cellulosilyticum sp. I15G10I2 (assembly GCF_900095725.1). Classification (NCBI taxonomy): domain Bacteria; kingdom Bacillati; phylum Bacillota; class Clostridia; order Lachnospirales; family Cellulosilyticaceae; genus Cellulosilyticum; species Cellulosilyticum sp. I15G10I2. The sequence continues at coordinate 325,908 of NZ_FMMP01000028.1, read as the reverse complement.
ATTTAGGGACAGTGGGGTATACTTTTTTACTAACAGCGGCATTATTTGCTGTGATGAGTTTATATGGGTATTTCACAAAGACAGATCTTACCACTATCGGTAATTTGTTTGTAATGGGATTATTTGGTCTTGTTATTGCCACTGTGTTTAATATGTTCTATAGAAGCGAGGGTGTAAGCCTGGCTCTTACGTATCTCGGCGTGTTTATTTTTATAGGGTTAATAGGATATGATACACAAAGGATAAAGGGGTTAAGTGGTGCACATAACCTTACAGGAACCCAAAATGGTAATGCAAGTATTTTAGGTGCTATGATTCTTTACCTAGACTTTATTAACTTATTTATTAGACTCCTTAGACTTATGAATAGGAAATAGAAGAAGTATATTTAACAGACTCATATTAATAGAATAAGAAGCTCATACTTGGTTAAAAAGTATGGGCTTTTTATTACGCTTTTTTAAGAAAGGAAATCAGCTATTTAGATAATATATGACAATTTGGTAACAGCTGTTTTGTTATTTTGAAAATATGATATACTATAGGGGTTGGGAGGTAAATCAATGTTGAAAAAAGTAATATTTGGGATAATGGCGATGACGCTTGTAATAATCGCGGTATATAAATGGATGCCTGTAGGCAAAGAAGTTGACCCGCTCATCTATTTTAATGAGTTTAGAAATAATGTGAATAACTTAGTTTATGAAGATGAAAGAGTGGCGCTTAATGAGCCTGCTATGATGATAGATAATGAAATCTATGTCTCTTATGAATTTGCAAGAGAATATATCAGTGATACAATATTTTATGATGAAGAAGAAAAAGCTCTGACGATTACCAATGTGAGAGAGCTGTTAAGACTCTATGAAGGTGCTTTAGAAGGCAGATTGAATTTTGATAAAATAGCAGTTAAAAATCCTGTAAAAGAAGTGGATCATATTATCTATATCCCGGCAGGGCTGATTAGTGAGCGATTTGGCATAGATATCACACGAGGTAAAGATAATAGAGTATTTATTGCAAGTGACAAGACTAAAGAAAAGCAGCTCGCTGTATTAAAAAGAAATACAAGTTTAAGAACACACCCACAAAATAGAACAACAGTTATTGAACCACTAAAAAAAGGACAAAAAGTCATTATCTATAAAGAAGAGTCCGATTTTTTAAGAGTGCGCAGCGAAAATGGCATAATAGGGTTTATTCCTAAGGCAGATATAAAGGATGCTGTACCTATAGATGGCCAGCTACGAGATGTAGTAGAAGCACTGCCTATGAGTAAACCGCTTAATGATAAGGTTAAACTTGTCTGGGATCAACTCGGATCAAAGACTCCTGGTGATTGGACTTCACCTAAGTATACCAATATTAAAGGGGCTAATGTGATATCTCCTACCTGGTTTGAATTTGAAGATGATTTAGGAAACTTAACAGACAGAGGAACAAGACAATATGTAATAGAAGCAAAAAAGAGAAATCTTCAAGTATGGCCGCTTATGAGTCATAACTTTACACAACCTGCTCTAACAAAACCCATCTTGTCAAGTACAGCTAAAAGACAGCATGTTATTGATCAGATAATTAAAAAGGCAGAAGAATATGGTTATGATGGGATCAATATAGATATTGAAAATATTCAGCCTGAAACAAGTGATGTATGGGTACAGTTTATGAGAGAACTATATCCTTTACTTAAGGAAGTTGGTCTTAGTGTATCTGTTGATGTTTATATGCCTTCTGACTGGTCGAGACACTATCAAAGAGAAAAAATAGCAGAGGTGTGTGATTATTTTATAGTGATGGCCTATGATCAGCACTGGTCTGGATCAGAAAATGCTGGATCAGTTTCGGAACTATCTTGGGTTGAAGAAGGTATTAAAAGAAATCTTCTGGAAGTAGAGAAAGAAAAGCTTGTGTTAGGTATTCCCTTTTATACACGCATCTGGGAAGAAACAGACGAGGGCTTAAAAACAAAAGCTTATGGTATGAAACCAGCTTGGGATATGGTGAAAACCTGGGGCGTTACGCCTGTATTAGATGAAATAAGCGGACAGAAGTACGCTGAGATTGAAAAAGTGAGTAGTGTTTTTAAGGTATGGCTGGAAGATGAAAGTTCCATTCAAAAAAGAATAGAGCTTCTTAATCAATATGACCTAGCTGGCTATGGGGCTTGGAAGTTAGGTCTTGAAACACCAGACATATGGCATGAACTTCAGAAAGTTCAATAGCTAAGATAGGGCATAAAATGTTATTGTTTAAATAGTATGCATACAAGCACCCGTTCTTTAATAGAATGAAAGAGATAGCAGTATTCATTCAAAGAGGGTGTTAACATGAAAAACGGTAAGATGCCAGTTCTAATCATCTTATTAGTTACTATTATTTCTATTGCTTCATACTTAAAGTATGCCGGGCAGGCAGTAGAAACACTTGGACTTGCTACAAGTTCTAAAGTCATTATTATTGACCCAGGGCATGGCGGGTTTGATCCAGGCAAAAATGGTATTAATGGTGAAGATGAAAAACATATTAATCTTAAAATAGCACTTAAGCTTAGAAATTACTTCGAGCAATCAGGAGCAGTAGTTATTATGACCAGAACAACAGATGATGATGCTGATGGGATGGATGGGGTAAAACATAAACGCAAAGATATGGCAGAAAGAAAAAAAATAGCGCAGGGTGGAGATATACTTATAAGTATTCATCAAAATTCATTTACGCAGCCCAGTGTAAAAGGTGCACAAGTCTTTTACAATAAAAACTCTGAAAAAGGTAAGCTTTTAGCTGATCTTATACAAAAAAATATCAAAGAATATGCAGATCCAGAAAATAAACGAAAAATAAAAAGCAACAATGACTATTACGTGCTTAAAGTGGCGGATATGCCAGCGGTTATTGTTGAATGTGGTTTCTTGACTAATCCGGAAGAGGAAAAAAAGCTTAATACGGATGAGTATCAAAACACAATGGCATGGAGTATTTATGTTGCAGTTGTTAAATATTTTGAAGGGATAGAACATGTATCTTAGGTTTAACCACACAATATTTTTTTAGTATAACCTAATAAATCCATTGACTTTTGCTATTTTAGACATTATAATTTATTAAAAATAGTCACGTTTAGAAATAACTCAAAGAAGAGATATTATTGCCAGTTGGGCAATTTTGTCTCTTCTTTTTTTTAAAAAATAGAAAATAGATAAATTGTTAAGATCAGTCTAAGGGAGGATGGTATGGATCTAGGGAGGGCGGTGTTTAATGCGGCGATTATTACTATAAGTGATAAATGCCAAGATGCGAAATGGATAGATGAGAGTGGTATCGCGATGCAGAAAATTTTAATTGCCTATGGATTTTCTATAAAAAGCTATGAGATTATACCACATAAGCGTGAAGTTATAAAAGATAGACTCATTACTTTTTGTGACGATTTGAAAATAGATTTAGTTGTTACCACAGGGGGAATGGGTGTTGGTCCAAAAGATATAACCCCTGAGGCAACAAAGCAAGTAATTAAAAAAGAAATACCAGGTATAAGTGAAGCAATACGCTGTTATGGTATACAAAAGGCACCTCGGACGATGCTATTTAGAGGTGTTGCGGGAATAAGGGAGCATACGCTTATTATTAACTTACCAGGAAGTACAAAAGATGCGAGAGAAGCATTAGAAAGTATACTAGAGACGGTATGGCAAGGGCTTAAAGTTCTAAAAGGTGTTACATCAGAGGGCGACAGAAAGTAGCAGGTGATAAAAATGATGGATTCATATGGCAGAGATATTTCGTATTTAAGAGTTTCTATAACTGAAAATTGTAATTTAAACTGTAAGTATTGTATGCCTGATAAAAAGAGTGCAGGCTGTATAGAAAAGACTTTAAGTTTGAATGAAACCTATCAAATCATAAAAACTTTTCATAAACTGGGTATCACTAAACTAAGAATTACAGGGGGAGAACCTTTGATACGAAAAGGGGTCATTCCTTTTATTGAAAAGGTAACAAAACTTGAACATCTGAAAGATATAGCTATGACAACAAATGCTGTATTACTTGAAGAAAAAGCTGAAGCCTTAGCGGATGCGGGACTTAAGAGAGTTAATGTAAGCCTAGATACATTAGATGCTAAAAAGTATCATCTGATAACTGGTGGCGGAGATATTCAAAAGGTCTTAAGAGGTATTGAAGCAGCTAAAGCAAAGGGTCTTTCGCCTATAAAGGTCAATACTGTTTTAATAAAAGGGTTTAATGAGGATGAAATTGAGGCATTTGCTAAATGGTCAGATGCTTCTGGGGTAGAAGTAAGGTTTATTGAACTGATGCCTATTGGAGAAGGCATAAACTGGTCTAGAGAAAAATATATTTCAGCAGATCAAATCCTAGAAAATATGCCTAAGCTTCAAAGGCTGGAACATACAAAAGGAGGAACAGCAGTTCCTTATACGCTTAAAGGAACACAAGCGAAAATAGGATTTATTACGCCTATGTCCTGTAAATTTTGCAATGCGTGTAATAGGATGCGCCTCACATCAGAAGGAAAACTTAAAGGATGTCTGCATTCAGATATTGAAATTGACTTAAAAACTGCGCTAAGAATGCATAAGCCTATTGAGCCTATTATAATGAATGCTATTCGTCTTAAACAACAGACCCATCATTTAGAGGAGCAGTGCTATACACATAAGGGAATGTATCAGATCGGCGGGTAGAGGGGAGGTACTAAGATGAAGTCATCAGATGTAGAGGCTGTTATTTTAGCAGCTGGTTATTCAACTAGAGCAGAAACTTTTAAGATGACCTTGGATTTTTTAGGTAAGCCGCTTCTCGGGCATGTGATTGAAGCGATGCAGGCACTATGCAGTCGTATTATCGTAGTAGGAGGCTATCAAGCAGAAAAAATCGCGGACGTCTTAAAGCACTATGAAAAGACAGAACTTATTTATAATGAAACATATAACGAGGGGATGTTTAGTTCTGTAAAAAAGGGGATACAAGCAGTAAGCGCACAAAGGTTTTTTTTAACCCCAGGGGACTATCCGCTTATTAGTCAAAAGATTTGTTCAGAATTACTAAATACACAGGGAGACATTATAGTTCCAAGATTTCACAATAAGGGAGGGCATCCCATATTATTAAGCAGTCAGTGTATTCAAGAAATATTAGATGAGCCAGCTGATTCTAACTTAAACAAGTACTTAACCCGCAAGGGGCGTATGATGGTTGATGTGGAAGAAGAAGGGATTTTAATGGATTTAGATACTATGACGGATTATAGGATGCTGTTAAAACATAAATGTACGGAGTAGATTAGTGGGGAAAGGGGGGCATAAAATGGTGGAACCCTTACTAAGAAGAATTCAAAAAGAAGTTATGAATTATGCCGATGTGATATCAAAAGTTTTACAGGTGGATGTAGATATTACAGATAATAAATTGTATAGGCTTGCAGGCACAGGAAGATTTGCAGATACAGTAGGTACTTATATAGAAAATGAAGCTACAGGATTTAAGTGGGTATTAGAAAATAGATGCAATCTGATTATTGAAGAACCTAAAAAACATTCAATTTGCAAGATGTGTCCAAGTAAAGACGTGTGTAAAGAGGTGTTTGAAATAGGTTGTCCGATTATGCTTGGTGAAGAAGTTATAGGGGTGATCGCTCTGGCCTGTTTTGAAAAAGAGCAAAAAAAGGTGGTCTTTGATAATCTAGCTTACTATATTGATTTTTTAGAAAACATTGCAGAACTTATTGCCTCTAAGGTAGGGGAATATACCTATTATGAAGAGCATATCATCACATCACATATGCTGAAAAAGGTAATGGAGTTTGTAGACAAGGGTGTTCTTATTTTTGGAAGAGGGCATACCATCAGATATATGAATCAATATGCAGAAAATATTTTAGGCAATAATCAAAAACAACTGGAATATCTCTATAAAATCAATCAGTTTAAATGTATGCCCATAGAAGAGAAAAATAGAGATTTAGAAACGCAGTATATATTTAGAGTAGGGCAAAAACAAATCCATGTTCAAGGCCGTATTTTTAAAATGACAACAGAAATGCAAAGTCATATGGAAGTTTTTATCTTCCAAGATATTATTGATATTAAAAAGCGTTATGTGAACGTTCTTAAAGAGGATTGCAGTTTTGACAGGATTCTTGGCAGTGATGAAACCTTTTTAAGCGTAAAAGAACAGGCTAAGCGATTAGCACAAACAGACAAAAACATTCTTATTTATGGAGAAAGCGGCGTAGGAAAAGAAAGTTTTGCAAGAGCTATTCATCATGACAGTAGACATAAGGATAAGCCTTTTGTGACTGTCAATTGTACAGGGATAGTTGAGGCTGATGCAGAAGAGATATTTGGGGACTCACCACTTAGTAAAATGAGTTTAACTGGATCTGGGACACTGTTTTTTGATGAGGCAGCAGATTTGCCGCTTAGAATACAGATAAGGCTGCTAGAAAGTTTACAATTGCCAGGGGGTTTTAAGGGAAGAATTATTATTTCTACAAATAAAGACCTTGAGGAGCTTGTAAAACAAAATCAATTTAGAAAAGATTTATATTATTTATTACATCCATTTAGCCTTTCCATACCACCCCTAAGATGCCGCACCAAAGATATTAAAGAGCTCATCCAATACTTTTTGAAGAAATACAGTTATATGGAAGGTAAAAAAGTAACCATACAAAAAGAAGCGCTCTATGAACTGCAGAACTATCCTTGGAAAGGAAATATCAGAGAACTGGAAAATAGTATGAGTTATATGATACTGCTTAATCAAAATGGGACAATATCACATGAAGACGTTTTAGAGAAGTTAAATAAGTCCCCACAAAAAACTAGTGAAGAGTTTAATTTACAAAACTTAGAAAAGCAAACGATTATTAAGGTGATGAATCGTTATGCAAATACTGTTCAGGGCAAAAAAGCCGCAGCTAAGATATTGGGAATAAGTATGGCGACCCTCTACCGAAAAATAGAATATTACAACATTTTAGCTGAAAAAGCCTACAAAATTTCTCAAGATGAGAAATCTATCTCAATATGATACGAATTGATTGATAAAAAATATAAAACGAAAGTTATAAAGAGAAAAACATTGAATTATAGAATGGCAGAGCTATAATAAAACTTAAATAAATAACAAGTTGCAAAGGCGCAAGAAGTGATTGAGATTTTAAACATTCTTGTACCTTTTTGTTTTTTAGAGAACCCTTAAAAGCTTAAATGTATAGGGGATGGGTAACCCAATCTATCACTAAACAAGGAGAGAGAAAATGAGTTTACAAATAAAATGGGCAGAAAATGCATACAAAAAGTCTCATAAGAATTGGGAAAACAAAGTACTGAGTGAAGAGACAAATAAGGAAGTTATGGCTTTTCATAAAAGTTTTGATGAGTATCATAAGACACCGTTTGAAAACCTGGAGCATCTTGCAAAAAAGCTGGGGCTAAAAGCTGTTTATGTAAAAGATGAATCTTACAGATTTGGTCTTAATGCCTTTAAAGTGCTGGGTGCATCTTACGCTATTGGCAAAACTTTAGCGGATTATTTAGAAAAGGATATCCAAGATACACCGTTTGCTTATCTTAAAAGTGATGCGGTAAAACAAAAGATAAAGGGTGTAAAACTAGTAGCCACAACAGATGGCAACCATGGCAGAGGGGTTGCATGGACTGGCAATCAATTGGATTTAGATGTAGAGATCTATATGCCAAAAGGCAGTACACAAAACAGATTAGATCATATCTTAAAGCTTGGAGCAAATGGACAGATTACACCCTACAATTACGATGATACGGTGCGCTATATGATTGATAAAAATAAGGATGATAAAGGAAAAATTATTCAAGACACAGCTTGGGAGGGGTATACAGATGTTCCAGTCTGGATTATGCAAGGTTATGCAACTGTTGCTGTAGAAATGATAGAAGACTTAGGGGATCAAGTACCGACCCATGTATTTTTGCAGGCTGGGGTAGGAGCCTTTGCAGGGGTAATTGCAGAAGCTTTTGTGATGACTTATAAAGAGAAAGCCCCACGTATTATTGTTGTAGAAGCTGACGCGGCAAGCTGTTTGTATGAATCAGTACAGGCGGGGCAAATAAGAAATGTCGCAGGAGATCTAAATACTATCATGGCAGGGCTTGCTTGCGGAGAACCAAATCCTATTGCCTGGGATATTTTAAAAGAAAGTACAGATGTTTTTATAGCAGCATCAGATGAGGTTACGGCGAAAGGTATGCGTATATTAGGGAGTCCCCTAGCAGGCGATAAACGCATTATATCAGGCGAGTCGGGGGCAGTAACAACAGGGGTATTAAGTGTTATTGCAGCAGATGAAAGTTATAAGGACTTAAAAGAACGACTAGAGATTAATGAAGCATCCGTAGTGATTCTTGTAAGTACAGAAGGCAATACGGATCCACAGATCTATCAAGACATTGTATGGGATGGCAAATATCCCTCTTATCAATAAGGAGGTGCACTTATGAAAGAAGAAAGACTGCAGGAAGTTATAAAGGTATGCCAGGAGATTATCAGTATCCCAAGTTATTCAGGTCATGAAGGGGATGTTGTTAATCTACTTGAAGAAATATTAAAATCCTATGGCTTTAATGAAGTTATTATAGATGAATATGGCAGTATAATAGGAAAGCTTACCGGCAAACAAAAAGGACCCAAAATACTATTAGATGCCCATATAGATACTGTAGTAGTGCCTGATCCGTCAAAATGGCATTATGATCCGTTTGGAGGGGTTCTTGAAGAAGGCAGAATCTATGGCAGAGGCACAACGGATATGAAGGGTGCTTTGGCTGCGATGATTATAGCAGCAAGTTATTTCTCAAGAGAACTTAACTATGATTTTGCGGGAGAGATTTATGTAGCAGGGGTAGTACATGAAGAATGCTTTGAAGGGATAGCGGCAAGAAGTATCAGTAAGCGTATCAAACCAGATTATGTCATTATAGGAGAAGCCTCAGAACTAAATATCAAGTGTGGTCAAAGAGGAAGAGCAGAAATCGTTGTTGAAACCTATGGCAAGCCTGCACATTCTGCGAATCCAGAAACAGGTATTAATGCTGTTTATAAAATGACGCAGCTTATTCCAAAAATTAATCAAATACCTTATAAAATCGATCCTATACTCGGTAAAGGAATTTTAGAATTAACTGATATTATTTCAACGCCCTATCCTGGCGCATCTGTTGTACCTGATAAGTGCAGAGTGACTTATGACAGACGGTTATTAGTCGGCGAAGCGAAGGAAGAAGTACTTGCGCCTCTTCAAGCAGTTATAGAAGAGTTGGAAAAAGAAAATCCTGACTTTAAAGCAGTAGTTAAATATGCAGTGGGTGAGGAGAAGTGTCATACGGGAGGTATTATCACGGGAGAAAGGTTTTTCCCAGCTTGGCGCTTTGAAGAAAAAGATGACTTTGTTCAAGCGGCACTCAAAGCCGCAAAGCAAGTTAAGGAAGATGCTATTGTGACACAATACTCTTTCTGCACAAATGGCAGTCACTATGCAGGAGAAGCAGGGATTAAAACTTTAGGTTTTGGGCCATCCAAGGAAAATCTGGCCCATACAATAGATGAATATGTTGAGGTAAGTGAACTGATAGGGGCCTGTCACGGGTATGTGTTGATTCTTAAAGAGTTGCAGGCGATACAATAAGATAAAAAGGAGGCTGGACATGACACTTAAGATTTATAATGCTCTAATTATAGATGGGACAGGTAAAGATAGATTTTATGGAGAGCTTTTAATAAAGGATGATAGGATCGTCCAAATAGGCGCTCAAGTAGATGCAGTGTATGATAGGGCTATAGATGCTAAGGGTCATGTGGTAGCTCCGGGGTTTATTGATACCCATAGTCATTCGGATTTAGAGTTATTGCTGGCAGATTCTTTTGTAAAACCTAAAGTGATGCAGGGGATTACCACTGAAATATTGGGCCAAGATGGGGTTGCTATGGCACCTCTTCCTGAGAAGTATATTGAAGCTTGGAGAAAGAATCTGGCTGGATTAGATGGGGATAGTGATGCGATTAATTGGCATTATGAGAATACTAAGGGCTATATTGAGGCACTTCAAAAGGCTGGTATGGCAGTTAATGCAGCTTACCTTGTACCTCATGGGAATATACGGATGGAAGCTATGGGGCTTGAAAATAGAGAGGCCACTGACAAGGAAATAGAAAAGATGGAGGAGCTATTAGAAAGAGAGCTGAATGCTGGAGCCATAGGGCTATCCACAGGGCTTATTTATATCCCTTGTGCCTATAGTGATCAAAAAGAACTAGCAGCGCTTTGTAAAGTTGTGGCAAGTAAGCAGGGGATATTTGTGACCCATCAGCGGAGTGAGGCAAATCAAATCATTGCTTCTATGCAAGAAATATTAGATGTTGGCAGAGAATCTGGGGTTAAGGTTCACTTTTCTCACTTTAAAATCTGCGGCAAAAACAATTGGGATAAAATAGATGAAGTTTTTGGACTCTTAGATCAGGCTAAAAAAGAGGGGATTTCTGTATCTTTAGATCAATATCCTTATACGGCAGGAAGTACGATGCTTAGTGTGATTTTACCTGCATGGGTACATGATGGTGGAACGGTTAGATTACTTGAGCGGTTAAAAGAAAATACTATCAGAGAAAAGATTAAAGAAGATATTTTTGCTGCGACATGTGAATGGGATAATTTTGTGCAGTTTGCAGGGTTAGATGGCATTTATATTACCAGCGTAAAAACAGCAGCCAACCAAAGTATTATAGGTAAAAATTTAGTAGAACTCGGACGAATAAGAGGCAAAGAACCACTGGAAGCTGTATTTGATTTGTTAATAGAAGAGGACAATGCTGTGGGAATGATTGATTATTATGGCAAAGAAGAACAGATTATAAGTATTATGAAAAGACCAGAACAAAATGTGTGTACAGATGGTCTTCTCGGAGGCAAGCCTCATCCAAGGGTATATGGCTCTTTTCCAAGGGTACTTGGTAAGTATGTGCGTGAAGAAAAGGTGATGACTTTAGAAGAAGCTATTTATAAGATGTCAGGTAAACCTCGGGAGGTATTTTCACTTAAAGACCGAGGACTGCTAAAAACCGGTTATTTTGCAGATATAGTTATTTTTAATCAAGATAGGATTATAGATCAAGGAACCTATACCGACCCGATGCAGTTTCCACAAGGGATAGAATATGTGCTCATAAATGGTGAGCTTGTTGTAGAGCAGGGGAAACACTTAAGTAAAAAGCCAGGCAGATTTATAAGTAACTAAAAGCTTAAAGGAGGTGAAGCGAGGATGGATTTTGGCATATTAGATGGCAGTATTTATAGTGAGGGAGAGATCATTACAGGGAATTTATATATTAAAAATGGGAAAATAGATACCATTTCTCCTTCGTATTTAGCGTGTAAGGAAACATATGATGCAAAAGGAAAACTAGTACTTCCGGGATTTATTGATCCCCACGTACACTTTCAGTTAACTGTAGGGGAGAACACCTCAGCAGATGATTTTTATACGGGCTCTATAAAAGCTGCTCTAGGGGGTATTACTACGTTTATAGATTTTTTAGACCCCATTAAGACAACGACGGAGCTTAGCAAAGCCTTTGATTTAAGAAGAGAGCAGGCTAAAAAAAGTGTCATAGACTATGGTTTTCATACTACCATCGCACAGCCTATAGAAAATGCCTCGGTAATGATGAAAGCTAGCTTGCAAAAAGGCATACCAACGCTTAAACTCTTTACCACCTATGCTTCATCAGAAAGAAGAACAGAAGATAGGTATATTGATGAGCTCTTAAAACACTCTAAAGAGCTTCAAACAAGAATTCTTATTCATGCAGAAAATGACAGCATGATTTTAGAAGGAAAAGGTATAGAAGTAAGTGAACATGAATGGGCAAGACCCGCTTTAGCAGAAAGAACAGAAGTACTTAAACTGGCGGAGATGACAAAATACAGAGATGGACTTTTATACATTGTTCACCTAAGCGCAGGAAGTACAGCAAGGCGTTTTAGAGAAAACTATCATGAGCTTCTGCATAAAAACATTATACTTGAAAGCTGCCCCCATTATTTTCTATGGGATGATTCAGTGTATAAGGAAAAACAAGGTTATTTATGGACGATGACACCTCCCCTTAGAAGTAAAGAGGAAAAAGAAATATTACATCAAGAGATTGGTCAAATAGATATTATAGCGACAGATCACTGCCCTTTTGAGAGTGTACTTAAAAATAAAATTTATACCTCGGAGATACCCATGGGAGTGGGGGGAGTGCAGTATGCTTTTGGTGTCATGTATGCCCTTTATGGACCAAGTATTATTCCTAAATTTACAGAAAATCCGGCTAGAGTCCATGGCTTATATCCACAAAAAGGAACGCTTATGCCAGGAGCTGATGCTGATATAGTTATTTTTGAAGACGGTCCCATTTATAGTCTGGAAGAAGAAGGTAATATCTATCATCACACTCAGGTGAAAGGCAAGATAAAAGCTGTTTTTTCAAGAGGCAGGATGATTGTTGAAAACGGAGAGTTTAAAGGAAACCAAGGCACGTATGTAGAAAGGAGGCTTAACGAATGATAAAAGCCTTAATACATGCAAATTTATTTGATTATGAGAACTATAGAGAAGATTACTATGTTTTATTTAACCATCAAATAGTAGAAGTGGGGCCTATGGCATGCTTCAAAGGAGCTGATGAAGTTTTTGATTGTAAACATCAGATGGTACTTCCGGGGTTTGTAAATGGGCATAGTCATATTTACTCTGCCTTTGCCAGAGGATGGAATACCCCTTGTGATGCTAAGAACTTCACAGAATTCCTAGAGCAGATGTGGTGGAAGCTGGATAGTGCACTGGATGAAGAAGCGGTATATTACAGCGGACTTGTAAGCGGCATAGAATGTTTGAAAAATGGTGTGACCACGATTGTAGACCATCATGCCAGCGGTAGACATATTAAAGGCAGCCTCAATACATTAAAAAAGAGTATATGTGATGAAGCAGGCTTAAGAGGTATTTTTTGTTTTGAAACAAGTGATAGGTTCAATTTGCAGCAGTGTATAGAAGAAAATCTAGAATTTGCGGCGCAGCATCAATCAGCTGTAGCTACGGGCATATTTGGCATGCATGCTAATATGACCCTTAGCAATCTTTCATTAGAAACCATACAAAGGCAGATAGGCGATATGCCTATACATATTCATGTAGGAGAAAGTACGGATGACGGTATTTACACTCAAAAAGTATCCGGGCAGAGCGTTGTAGAAAGGCTAGATCATTTTGGACTGCTTAAGAAGAATTCCATTCTCTCACATTGCATTTATATAAGTGAAAAAGATAAAGATCTATTAGCTCAAAAAGAGATTTATGCAGCAGTTAATCCAACTTCTAATATGAATAATGGTGTAGGATTGCCAGATGTTAAAGGGTTAATGCAGCGAGGCATAAAGTGTTTAATAGGTAATGATGGACTAGGCTTTAATCTAACGAGAGATATGCAAAATCTTATGTATACTATGCATCTCAAATATCAAAGTGCACAATGCTTTGGACTCCAAGAAGTCACAGAAATTATAAAAAACAATTATGATTACGCAGGTAAACTGCTTGGGTGTCAATTAGGCAGATTTGAAAAAGGCTATGAAGCGGACTTTATGGAAGTGTTTTATAATCCGCCCACACCGATGGATAAGAGCAATATGCTAGGCCATTTCTTTTATGGTATTTTAGATAGATTTACACCTAATAAGGTATGGGCTCAAGGCGAAGTCAGAGTGGCTGAAGGAAAGGTTAAAATAGATGAGGCTATAATTTATAAAGAGGCACGCCATGTAGCAGATAAAGTATGGCATGCGTGTAAGGAGAGCTGATTATGAAACTAGAGACAACATTTAATGGTATTAAACTTTCTAACCCTTTAATGCCAGCATCAGGGCCATTAGTTGGAGATGATGAAAAGATTTTAGCTATTGCAGACTACGGGGTTGGTGCAATGGTTACAAAAACTATATCGATACAGGGGGCAAAAGTTGTCAGACCTTGTATTGTAGGAGATAAAAACAGTATTATGAATGCAGAGCTATGGTCAGAATATCCGGCTGATACGTGGATCCAGAAGTTTTTACCCCGATGTATGCAAAGTTTAAAAGTACCGCTATTTATCAGTGTCGGTTATACTAAAGAAGATATGGCTTATCTTATACCGAAGCTGGACCCTTTTGCAGCAGCCTTTGAGGTATCTACCCATTATGTAGGAAAAGATTTAGAGGCAATAGGTGAAACGGTAAGGGAGATTAGAAAATATACGCAAAAACCTTTTTTTATGAAAGTAAGTCCGCATATTCCTGATCCAGTAGAATTTGCAAGAGTTGTCCTTAGGAACGGAGGAAATGGTGTAGTAGCTATTAATTCATTAGGACCCACAATGAAAGTAGATTTAAAATCAAGAAAGGTAACTGTAGGTAATACCGAAGGCGAAGTGTGGACCTCTGGGCCGGTTATCAAGCCCATGGCGCTTGCTATTATCAGAAAAATAAAATTAGCCGTTCCTGAGTGTACAGTTATTGGGGTTGGCGGTATTCAGTGTGTCGAAGATATACTAGAGTTTTTATTAGTAGGTGCAGACAGCGTTCAAATGTTATCAGCTGCCATGCTAAAAGGCAAAGATTTATATGAAAAGCTTGTAAATGAGTTGCCTGCGGCCCTAGATAAATATGGATTTAAGTCTATAGAAGATGTGATGCAGTCACGGATTACTGCGCATCAAGTAAGATATGAACCTCGTTTTCCAGTAGTAGACCATGAGAAATGTACAAGATGCGGACTATGTGAAAAAATATGTCCTTACTTTGCGATTCAAAAAAGTGAAAAAATAATTATCGATATAAAGCATTGTTTTGGGTGCGGGCTTTGTCAGTCTAAATGTCCTGTTCATGCGATACAAGGGGCTTTATAAAACAGGTAAATATATTTATACTTATTATTTGATAATCTATTGACAAATGAGAAATGAGTGATTATAATCATACTAAATAAATTTAGTGAAATTAAATAAAAGGCAAAGAGGCCTTATTTTAAGAGATTATCTCTTAAAGTAAGGCCTCTTTTTTTAGTGTCAATCGTCTTTTAATGATAAGGAGTGAGGTCTAATGCATGCTATCAGCCAATCTGTGATTAAAAAGGATCATGATGAAAAAGTAAGTGGCAGTATCAAATATATAGCAGATATAATACTCCCTGACATGCTATATGCTAAAACTTTACGTTCTAAAAAAGCAAGAGCTGCTATTAATCAAGTGAATATACCTCCTTTAAAAGAGGGGTATTTTATTATAGATCACCTAGATGTTGCAGGTAAAAACAGCGTTAAAATTATTGTGGATGATCAACCTCTTTTTGCCAAAGACGAAGTACGTTATATAGGTGAACCTATTTTACTTGTTGCAGGACCAGAAGAAAAAGAAGTAGATGCTATTTTAGCTCAAATTACAGTTGATTACACAGAAAAGCCGCCTATTTATACAGTAGCTGATGCGAAAGAGTATATCGCTAGTTATCAGTATCAAAAAGGAGATGTTGATAAGGCATTTGATGACGCAGTACAGATTATTGAGGAGACCTTTGAAACAGGCTATCAAGAACATGCCTATATAGAGCTACAGGGGGTTATGGCAGATTATCAGCAAAACAAGATAACAGTTTATGGATCTATACAATGTCCTTATTATGTGAAAAATGCTGTGGTGTATGCCCTTGGATTTGAAGAAGATCAGGTTAGAATTGTACAAACGGCTACAGGAGGAGCTTTTGGCGGCAAAGAAGAATATCCCTCTCTAATAGCAGCGCAGGCAGCTGTTGCAGCGTATAAAACAAAAAAGCCGGTCAGATTAATTATGAACCGAAGAGAAGATATGGCAGTTACCACTAAAAGGCATCCAGGGCTATTAAAATATAGAACAGCCATTGATAAGGCTGGGAATATTAGTGCAATGGCTATTGATATTACCTTAAACGGCGGAGCTTATGCCGGGCTCTCAAGTGTTGTGCTTCAAAGATCAATTATTTGTGCAGGCGGAGTATATAAAATAGCCAATATCAAGGTAAGTGGCAAAGCTGCTATTACAAATACTGTTCCAACAGGAGCTTTTAGAGGATTTGGGGCACCGCAGAGCTTTTTTGCAGTTGAGATGCACATGGTGCATATAGCTAATAAACTGGGGATAGATCCTTTAGACCTTAAGAAGAAGTATATGGTTGAAAAGGGAGATGCCACTTCAACAGGGGGCAGATTCCACGATGTAATCAAATTAGACGAAATGCTTGCAAGGGCAGAGGTGTTATCAGACTATAAACAAAAATATAATAGCTGCTTAAGTCAAACGGGAAGATATAAAAATGGAATAGGCTTATCGATTTTCTTACATGGATGTGGCTTTACAGGTGCAGGGGAAAGAGATCATATTAGGGCTATTGTACGCTTAGCTAAAGTACAGAATGATCAAGTAGAAATATTAGTAAGTAATACCGAGATGGGGCAAGGACTTAAAACGACACTCAGTAAAATAGTGGCACAGATTTTAGAAATACCTCTTGAATCGGTTATATATAAAAATCCCGATACAGACAGGGTACCTAATTCAGGACCTACAGTAGCTTCGAGGTCTTTGATGATAGTCGGGAAGTTATTAGAGCGTGCAGCAATTAGGCTGAAAAAAAGCTGGGATCAAAATGAGACGCAGGTTATAGAGGAGCACTATGTCCATCCAGAACTTATCCCGTGGGATGAGAAGTTGTTCAAAGGAGATGCTTATCCAACTTATTCATGGGGCGTTAATGTGATTGAAGTAAAAGTCGATACACTGACGGCTATGACAGAGGTAATCGGTGTATGGGGTGTATTTGATGTTGGAACAGCTATAGATGAAACCATTATGCAAGGACAAATTGAAGGGGGAATGTTACAGGGGATTGGGTATGCATCTATGGAAAAAATGGAAAGTGATAGGGGTGCCATTAGACAAAGCAGCATAACAGATTATATTATTCCGACAGCTAAAGATATTGTTAAAATACATACCACACTCATAGATAATCCTTACAGAGATGGCCCTTTTGGAGCTAAGGGAGCGGGAGAACTTACCTTGATCGGAGCCGCACCAGCCTATATAGCAGCAGTTGAAAATGCAACAGGTGCAAGTATTAATCAAATTCCACTTACACCAGAAGCACTTATGGAGGTGTTATAGATGAATCAAGTGTGCTTTAAATTAAATGGTGAAAAGGTTATAAGTGTCAGTGAGCCTCAAAGAAGATTACTTGATATCTTAAGACAGGACTATCAGCTCATGGGCGTCAAAGAAGGCTGCAAAGAAGGGGAGTGCGGTGCCTGTGCAGTACTTATTGATGGGAAGCTTATCAACGCGTGCCTTGTAGCCATGGGAAGTCTGGAAGGAAAAGACGTATGGACCATAGAAGGTTATAAGACAACAAAGAGGTTTTCAGTTTTAGAAAAAGCGTTTGCAGAAGCTGGAGCAGTTCAATGTGGGTTTTGTACACCAGGAATGATTATGGCAGCGGAAGGGTTGTTAGCCTATAATCCTAAGCCGACAGAAGAAGAAATAAGAGAAGCCATATCTGGTAATTTATGCAGATGTACAGGATATAACATGATTGTTGCAGCCATTAGCTTAGCGGCGGTTAGGGGGGCTGGATTATGGTAAAGGCATTTAGACCGAGTACCCTAGAGGAAGCTTTAGCCATTATAAATAAGTATAAAGTCTTATTATATGCAGGAGGAACCGATTGCATGGTGCATGAAACATCTCATTTTCCAGTTCTGTTTCTTAATTATTTAGCAGAAATTTCTAAGGTGAATGAAGATGAAGATCACCTCTATATAGGTAGCATGTGTACTTATGACACACTTCTTAAGCAAGATAGTACACCTGAGATCTTAAAACAGGCTATGGGGCAAATCGCATCTCCTGCAATACGCAATGTAGGCACGATAGGCGGAAATATCTGTAATGCCTCTCCGGCAGGGGATACGCTTCCGGTGTTATATGCACTGCATGCCAGCATTAAATTAGTATCTATGCATTCTTCAAGAGTAATTAAGATAGAAGATTTTATCACAGGTCCAAAGCGAACGGATATTAAACATAATGAAATACTAGAAACCATTATAGTGCCTAAGCAATCCTTTAATAAAATGTATTACAAAAAGGTAGGTGCGCGCAAGGCTGATGCTATATCTAAATTATCTTTTGTAGGTTTAATGCAGGTTACAGATGGCGTCATAAAAGATATGAGAGTCGCTATTGGGGCAGCAGCACCTACGGTTGTAAAAGATAGGGAGATAGAACAGGAGTGTATAGGGAGAACACTTAGCGAAGTAGTACATGATAAAGAGGTATTCTTAGACCGCTACAAAGCTATTATTACACCCATTGATGATCAAAGGTCAACCGCATATTACCGCAAAAAAATTGGCCTGAGGCTCATTGAAGATTTTATGGTTACAAGTAGTCTTTAATTGGATTTTAAGTTAGTGAAGCGTTGGCGGCCAGAGAATATATCATTAGCTTCATGAAGTGATGGCAGAGCTTATCTTTGCCGCCTGAGGCCTTAGGCAATGCATATCTTAGAGAAGAACGACAGACAGGAGGCGTTAAATATGAGTTCAAAAATTAAAGTAACAGTTAATGGTATCAAGCAATTAGCCGAGGTGGAAGAAGACTTATCTTTATTAAGGTATTTAAGAGAATGCTTAGGCCTTATGGGAACAAAAAATGGGTGTGAAAAAGGACACTGTGGCACGTGTATGGTTATTATAAATGGAGCAGCTAAACGCGCATGTCTACTTAAGATGACTAAATTAGAAGGTGCTGTTATTGAAACAATAGAGGGGCTTGCAAACGGAGAAAGGCTTCACTATATCCAGCAGGCTTTTATTGATGAAGGGGCCGTACAATGCGGCTTTTGTACGCCAGGGATGGTGATGAGTACAAAAGCACTGCTTGATCGGATAGATCATCCGACAGAAGCACAAATTAAAGAGGCGCTGAAGCATAATATATGCAGATGTACGGGCTATACAAGTATTTTAAAATCGGTAAGAAGAGCGGCAGACTATAAGTATACACTTCGTTCATTAGAAGAAAATAAATCTGATAATTATATTGGGGTTTCTGTGCCTAAGATTGATGCGACAGCTAAGGTACAAGGCAAACCTATTTTTGCAGACGATTATACAGCAGAGGGGATGATTTATGGAACGCTTCTTTTCTCAGAATATGCCCATGCTAAAATCAAGTCAGTTAATATTGAGAAAGCGAAAATGGCACCTGGTGTAGAGTTGATCTTAACAGGTCAGGATATTAAAGGTCGCAATAGTTTTGGACTATTTTTCAAAGATCAGCCTGTAATTGCTTCAGATACAGTAAGATTTTTAGGTGAGGTAGTAGCTGCTGTTTTTGCTAAAACCAGAAAACAAGCAGACTTTGCAAAAAAACTTATCGAAGTTAGCTATGAAGTATTGCCACCTATTCTTTCGCCTTTAGAAGCTATTAAAGAAACTTCCGCACTTGTGCACGAGGATAAAGAAAATAATATCGTACATCATGTGCAAGTAAGAAAAGGGGATGCAGATAAAGCATTTGAAACAGCCGATGTAGTTGTTGAAGATTATTATTATACGCCTGCTATAGAACATGCCTATCTTGAAACAGAAGCCTGCCTTGCAAGACCAGAAGCTGACGGCACTTTAACAGTTTTTACAGGTAACCAAGGCTCTATAGCTTTTCAGGAAATGATAGCCAGTACCCTTAATATAGAGCAAGAACGTGTGAGAGTTATTTATACACCATGTGGCGGCGGATTTGGAGGCAAAGAAGAACCAACTGTACAAATACATGCATCCCTCGCGGCTTTTATAACGGGTAAACCTGTTAAGATGGTCCTTACAAGAGAAGAATCCATTAGAATGAGTACAAAAAGACACGCAATGCATATTTGGATGAAGCATGGTGCAACTAAAGAAGGTAAGATTGTAGCTGTAGAATCTAAAGTTATTGGAGATGCAGGAGCTTATATTTCTATGACTATGCCAGTTGTATTTAGATCAGCAGTTACTGCCACTGGCCCTTATGTAGTAGAACATGTAAAAGCTGATTCATACGGCGTTTATACTCATAATAATACAGGCGGTGCATTCAGAGGGTTTGGAAGTACGCAAGTGAGTTTTGCTTGTGAAGTTCAAATGGATAAAATAGCCAGAAAACTGAGCATCGATCCAGCAGTGCTTAGAGCACAGAATGGTTTTAGGCCGGGAAGTGTAACAGGAACGGGACAAATTTTAGGTAAAGGTATCGGGTATCTTGAGACGTTAGAAGCCGTTAAAGATGCTTTAGCAAAGGAAAAACAATCTTTAGTCTATAAAGAAGCAAGAGGGGATAAAAAAGTTGGATTTGGGCTTGCAAGCTCTTATAAAAATGTAGGCATAGGAACAGGAAAACCAGATAAAGCAGGGGCTATTATAGAGGTTATGGAAAATGGGAAAATACAAGTAAGAATAGGTGCAACGGATATGGGGCAAGGTTCTGATACGATTATGGCACAAATAGCAGCCACAGCGCTTGAAGTACCGTATAGCCTGATGGAAGTTATTGCATGTGATACCAAAACTTGTCCAGATGGTGGTATGACCACAGCCTCAAGACAGACTTATGTAACAGGAAATGCTGTTAAACTGGCCGCTGAAAAGTTAAAGGATAAGTTATATACGTATTTATCCCTTGCGGCAAGTGATGAAAAAATAACACAACAAGCACTAGAGGATGCTTATCAAAAAGCAAAAGGTGAAGGCGAAGTTCTAAAAATAGAAGTAGAATATATGCCGCCTAAAACCTATCCGCATCGCATATTAGCAGATAAAGCAGAAGGTATGAAAGATGAAGAATTAAATATTCATTATGCCTATTGTTTTGCCAGTGCGGGCGTAGTAGTGGAAGTCGATACACAGACCGGAAAAGTTAAGGTGCTGAAAGTATTTGCGGCTCAAGATGTAGGCAAAGCAATTAATCCTCAAAACATTAAGGGGCAAATAGAAGGAGCAGTAGTGATGGGGATGGGATTTGCTCTTACAGAAGAATTTTTAGAAGATGAAACAACTATTATTACCGATACACTTAAAAAGCTTGGCGTACCTAAAATAGAGGATGCCCCAGAAATAGAGTCTATTATTGTTGAAGTAGATGATGAGGGAGGGCCTTTTGGCGCTAAAGGAATGGGTGAAGTAGGACTTAATCCTATGGCCCCAGCTATTTCAAATGCAATTTATGATGCGATAGGCATTAGAATGCAAAGTTTGCCAATAACTGATAAAAAATTACTAAGTAAATTGCACAAACAGCAGGTGTTATGATAAACTAGGATAAAAACACAGGAATAAAGGAAGAGCATATGATAGGGGACAAGATAAGGGAAAAAAGATTACAAGTCGGAATGAGTTTAAAAGAACTGTCAGAAAAAACGAATTTAACTCCAGGATTTTTGAGTCAGATAGAAAGAGATATATCAGAGCCCTCTATTACTTCGCTGCGTAAGATTGCAGAGGCTTTAGAGGTTGCTGTATTTTATTTTTTATTAGATGAGACAGAGAAAAGTCCTGTCGTTAAGAAAAATGAAAGACAACAGCTTAAATTTAGAGATTCTCATGTAACTTATGAACTCTTATCACCTGATTTAAACAGACAGATGGAGATGTTTATAGGAAGGTTAGAGCCAGGGGCAATGACTTGTGAAGAACCACTGACACACCAAGGCGAAGAAGTTAATCATGTACTGCAAGGCAAAATGTGGATTACTATTGGTAAAGATGAATATGTCTTAGAAGAAGGTGACACAATTTATTACTACTCAAGCATCCCACATAAAATTGTAAGTGTTGGAGAAGAAGATTTGGTATTTATCTCAACTATAACCCCGCCGCGCTTCTAAATATCTGCGTATTATGATCAGAAGAGGACATAAAAAAGAGTAAGCTCATTTGCTCTTTTTTATGTCCTCTTAGTCGTGATTTAAAGCTGTGTATGTAAGAGTTGCAAGATTTGATCAATGTGATCGGTAGTAAGCTGGGTTATGGACAGTCTAAAATAATCAGATTTATGAGCATAAGTAAAAAGTGTTCCAGGTGAGACAACCACATTGTTTTGTATAAAAAGTTCACAGATTTCATCTAAGGATACTGTTAATGGTTTAAGCCAAAAAAAGATCCCGCCATGCACAGCGTAAATTTCAATTTTGTTTTTTAGAAGCTGCAAGCCGCTATAGAGTTGATTATATTTTTCTTTACATAATTCAAATAATAGCTTTCTATGTTCCATAAGACTAGCGGATTCGAGATAATAGTGGAGAAGATATTCGTTAAATGTACATTCAAGATCATTGGAAATACCTTTGACCATATGTGCTGGAAGTAGTACAAAACTATAAGAAAGATGTGGCAGATACATTTTAGAAAAGTGGTAAGTATAAATCACTCTATCCTTTGAAAAATGATGAAATAGAGGCATAAGCTTAGGGGTATCATATAAAAATTCGCTAAGCGTACCATCCTCGATAATATAGCAGTCATAAGTTTTGGCAAGTTTGATGAGGGCTTGTTTTTGATAATCAGAGTAGCAGAGGCCAGTTGGATTTTGAAGATAGGAAGATAAAAAAATATAACCTATATTGCCAAGACGCAGATATTTTTCAAGCACTTCTAGATTCAAGCCATCCTTTATTAAGGGAATCTCATAGATTTTGCTGCCTATAGAATGTAAAAACGAGGAATATGTCAAATCACTAAATTGTTCGATACATATACCTTGTTTAGAAGAGTATTTAAAAAGATTTATTAAAAAGCTAGTAAAATTTTTGATGACACGTACTTGTGCTGAAGAAGCTTTGATTCCGGCACTTTCTAGAAAACAGCATACATTTTGGTTAAGAAGATTCCTCTCGCGGTAGAGCGGATCACAAAAGGCTCCCCAGCCTTCTGTGTCAATAACGCGTTGTGCAAGTTCCTTGCATAAAGCTATAGGGAAAAGATCTTTCGAAAATCCTAATGTACTGCAATAAATATTATTTATTTCATTAGAGTTATGCTCAGATAGCAAAACAGAAGGCTGTGATGCTACATAAGTTCCTTTACCTACATGTGCATCAACTAACCCTTGATTTTCTAAAAGTTTATAGGCACTTACAACAGTATCTCGATTAATAGACAGGTATTTAGATAAGGTTCGTATAGGAGGAAGCTTAGTTCCGCCAAGCAAAGTTCCGGATTGAATGAGCTTAGCTATTTCAGATGCAAGTTGTATGTAGAGAGGTGTTGGATCAGACTTGGATAATTGTACTGTATAAAACATATGTTGCCCCCTTTGTAATCAAGATCGATATCATTAGCTGTTATTTCTCTATAAAAAGTTTATACATACATATATATTACCAATTTTCGTAAAATATCATTCCAAGCCTATAAAAAAACCTGCTGATTGGCAGCAGGTTATAAATTGTTACTTGTATATTTTTTAAGTAATCTTATATCTGAACCTATGAACTTAAGGTTGGTATAGTTGCCGAATACACGAGATACAATGCGTTCAGAATAATATTTATTCCAGTCATTAGGGGCGACATTGGTTGAAATAATAGTAGCGTTTTGATGTAAATAACGTGTGTTAAGTACATCAAACAGATCGCTTCCTGTAAAGGTGGAGGAAGATTCAGTGCCTAGATCGTCAATAATTAATAGATCAACAGTAAAAAGAGTACTCAGCATAGCTTTAGCTTCATCCATCATATCTTCGCGGTGAAACCTGGATTCCTCAAAAAGTTTAAACAACTGAGGTGAAGTAAGGTAGAGCACCGTATAATTTCTATCTAATAACTCTTTAGCAATGCAATTGCATAGAAATGTTTTACCAAGACCTGTATGACCATAAAATAAAAGGTTTTGCTTCTTGGTTTCAAAGTTTTCTATAAAACCTACGCAAATCTGATATATTTTTTCCATATTGGTATAAGGAGATCTGCCGGAAGCCGGATCTACTTGCTTAGAATAGTAATTAAGGTTAAAACCATTGAAGTTTTCGATTTGGAGGATATTTTTTAAATTAGATTGTTCGTAGGCAATATTAATCAGTCCTTGTCTAAAACAAATACATGGCTTGTTATCAATGAAACCTGTATCTTCACATGAAGCACATTCATAAAGAATTTCCAAATAATCTTCAGGAAAGCCGGCCTCAACAAGCAGCATTTTTTTGGTAAACATAAGATCTTCAGAATTTTTACGGAAATTTTCAATAGAAAGCGTATTGGGCTCCTTAAGCATGCTACGAACGAGTTGAACACCACTTTGACTGAGTATTTTATCAATCTCTTCAATCTGAGGCACCTTTAAATAAACTTCTTTAGCGCGTCTTCGTTGCTCTTTAACAGCTGAAGTTCGTTTAATATCATACTCCCTTATGAGGCGCTTATAGTGGAATTCTTTATTATTCATACTAATTACCTCCATTTAATTTACGTTCTATATATTCACTTTCAAGTTTTTCGAGTTCTTCAAAATTCCAATTATGAGAATAAATATCGTTAAATTTAGTCATCTTTTGAGGGCGTTTACTAGAGTGTTTATTCTCAGAAGATAATTGTTTCTTACTTTCATAAGCTTTATCTATCAGTATAACATCATCTAGCGTTTTAACCTTTGCATCATACCAAGAGATAAGAATAGAATCTACATAGTTAAGACTTGGTTTATTGGTTTGCATTACAGTGCGCTTACAGGCCTCTAAAATGACGTCTAAGCTAAATTGATACTCAGTAAGCCATCTGGTGATACATTTTTTTTCTGCAAGCGTTATTGTACTCTTTGATGAACCAAGCGCTGAAAGTATTTTGAAATACCTTTTATCTAGTGTAACTTTTTCTTTTGCCTGTTCTACAGTATTAATGCCTTCATCTACCCAGCTAATGGCCACTTTTTCAATATAATGTATTGCGGTATGGTTATTAGATGCACAGTACTCAATAAGGAATTCAATGAGGTCAAAAGGCATATGTAACCAATCATAGAAGCTATAGAGTATTTTTTGATCAGTATTTGTAAGAAGCCGACCCAAATATTGTTCAGCTATCTTAAATAGTTCATTAACAGAAGTACTGTCCTGCATGTATAAGTTAATTTCCTCAGTTCTATATTCAGGCCTTGATTGACTGATAATTGTCTTAGATAGAGGAAGTTTAGGTGCGGTTTCTTTAGGAACTGTTTTTGGTTTTTCTAAATAAAAGTCAAGTTCGAATTGTTTATCTGAAAGCTCTTTGAAATGCAGAACACCTTCTTTATCCCAATACTTAAGAGCTTGTATAACCTCTGAATATAACATATCAAGCGTATGTGCTACACTTTCTAAAGAAAGTGCAGGCTGAGCGGGACTATTTGATTGTGCAAATAGATAAATATATACTTTTAAATAACCGCCAAGCGATTTAGGCATATAGTCTGTAATAAACCAATGGGGAAGATGTACAAATGTCGGCGCTTGGGTTAAAAATTTAATATATGCCATTTAGAAACCTCCTTGAAAAATTATCCTTTTCGTGTGTTAGTATTATAGCACAAAATAAATAAATTATGATAATAAAAAAATAAAAATCTCCCTTGAAAAAAGGGAGATTTTGGGGATAACTTGTTAGTAAGTGCTGCATGTATCAACAAGTTAATCCTATGAAAAGTTGTGAGTAATGTGGATAACTATTTTCCAAGTAAAATATCTGCAACTTGATTGATGTTGCCAGCGCCCATTGTAATGATTAAATCATGAGG
>NZ_FMMP01000027.1 GCF_900095725.1 Cellulosilyticum sp. I15G10I2 | reverse complement strand
ATTAGGTCAAGCTACTAAGAGCGTAGAGTGGATGCCTTGGCACCGAGAGCCGATGAAGGACGCGATAAGCTGCGAAAAGCTTGGGGGAGCTGCAAATAAGCTTTGATCCCGAGATATCCGAATGGGGAAACCTAACTGAGCAAACCTCAGTTATCATATAGCCAATACATAACTATATGAAGGGAACGCAGGGAACTGAAACATCTAAGTACCTGCAGGAGGAGAAAGAAACATCGATTTCCTAAGTAGTGGCGAGCGAAAGGGAAACAGGCCAAACCAGATTACTTGTAATCTGGGGTTGAGGACTGCGTCGTGGCAAGAATGCGGATAGCTGAAGAGTCTGGAAAGACTCATCAAAGAGGGTGATAATCCCGTAAGCGAAATCCAAGTGAAGCCTAGCAGTATCCAGAGTACCACGAGACACGAGAAACCTTGTGGGAAGCCGGGGGGACCACCCCCCAAGCCTAAATACTCCTCGGTGACCGATAGCGCATAGTACTGTGAAGGAAAGGTGAAAAGAACCGCGGGAGCGGAGTGAAAAAGAACCTGAAACTCTATGTTTACAAGCAGTGGAAGCACCATATGATGTGCGACCGCGTACTTTTTGTAGAACGGTCCGGCGAGTTATTGGCTGCGGCAAGGTTAAGTACCAGGAGGTACGAAGCCGAAGGGAAACCAAGTCTGAATAGGGCGAAATAGTCGTTGTCAATAGACCCGAAACCAGGTGACCTACCCATGGTCAGGATGAAGTTACCGTAAAAGGTAATGGAGGTCCGAACTCACATCTGTTGAAAAAGGTGGAGATGAACTGTGGGTAGCGGAGAAATTCCAATCGAACCTGGAGATAGCTGGTTCTCCTCGAAATAGCTTTAGGGCTAGCGTTGATAGGAGTCTAATGGAGGTAAAGCACTGAATTGCCTAGGGGGCCCACAAGCTTACCGAAGCATATCAAACTAAGAATGCCATAGAGATACCATCAGCAGTCAGACTGCGAGTGATAAGACCCGTAGTCAAAAGGAAAACAGTCCAGACCATCAGCTAAGGTCCCCAAGTGTGTGTTAAGTGGAAAAGGATGTGAGATTTCGAAGACAACTAGGATGTTGGCTTAGAAGCAGCCATACATTCAAAGAGTGCGTAATAGCTCACTAGTCGAGAGATCTTGCGCCGAAAATGTCCGGGGCTAAAACACACCACCGAAGCTATGGAATCACACTTTAATGGGTGGATTGGTAGGGGAGCGTTTGATTTTGCCGAAGCAGTACCGTAAGGAGCTGTGGAGATATCAGAAGTGAGAATGCCGGAATGAGTAGCGAGATAGAAGTGAGAATCTTCTAGGCCGAATATCCAAGGTTTCCAGAGTAAAGCTGATCTACTCTGGGTAAGTCGGGGCCTAAGGCGAGGACGAAAGTCGTAGTCGATGGACAACTGGTTGAGATTCCAGTACCACCTATTATCAGAACTGCAGGGACGCAGGAAGATAGGGAAACCCAGGAATGGTATCTTGGGGTAAGCACAAAGTCGCACCTGGTAGGAAAAACCGCTAGGCGAGGATGAAGTGTGATACGGACCGAAATTTAAGTAGGGAAGTTCCTGAATCTACACTGCCAAGAAAAGCTGCTATTGCGTGATAGGTGCCCGTACCGTAAACCGACACAGGTGGATGAGGAGAGAATCCTAAGGCCGACGGGAGAAGCGTTGTTAAGGAACTCGGCAAAATGACCCCGTAACTTAGGGAGAAGGGGTGCCAGCTTCGGCTGGCCGCAGAGAATAGGCCCAAGCAACTGTTTAACAAAAACACAGGTCTTTGCTAAACCGAAAGGTGATGTATAAGGGCTGACGCCTGCCCGGTGCTGGAAGGTTAAGGGGAGAGGTTAGGAGTAATCCGAAGCTTTGAACTTAAGCCCCAGTAAACGGCGGCCGTAACTATAACGGTCCTAAGGTAGCGAAATTCCTTGTCAGGTAAGTTCTGACCCGCACGAAAGGCGTAATGATTTGGGCACTGTCTCGACAGCGCACCCGGTGAAATTGTAGTACCAGTGAAGATGCTGGTTACCCGCGACAGGACGGAAAGACCCCGTGGAGCTTTACTGTAACTTGATATTGAGGTTGGGTATTACATGTACAGGATAGGAGGGAGACTAAGAAGCAAGGACGCCAGTCTTTGTGGAGTCAATGGTGGGATACCTCTCTTGTAATACTTAACTTCTAACCACGGCCCGTAATCCGGGTCTGGGACACTGTCAGGTGGACAGTTTGACTGGGGCGGTCGCCTCCGAAAGAGTAACGGAGGCGCTCAAAGGTAACCTCAGAATGGTTGGAAACCATTCGCAGAGTGCAAAGGCAGAAGGTTGCTTGACTGTGACACCGACGGGTGGAGCAGGTACGAAAGTAGGACTTAGTGATCCGGTGGTATGAAAGTGGGATTGCCATCGCTCAACGGATAAAAGCTACCCCGGGGATAACAGGCTTATCTCCCCCAAGAGTTCACATCGACGGGGAGGTTTGGCACCTCGATGTCGGCTCATCGCATCCTGGAGCTGAAGCAGGTTCCAAGGGTTGGGCTGTTCGCCCATTAAAGCGGTACGCGAGCTGGGTTCAGAACGTCGTGAGACAGTTCGGTCCCTATCCGTCGTGGGCGCAGGAAGTTTGAGAGGAGTTGTCCTTAGTACGAGAGGACCGGGATGAACGGACCACTGGTGCATCTGTTGTCTTACCAAAGGCATAGCAGAGTAGCCAAGTCTGGATCTGATAAACGCTGAAGGCATCTAAGCGTGAAGCAGACCTCAAGATAAGACTTCCCATCCAGAAATGGAGTAAGACCCCTTAGAGACTATGAGGTTGATAGGTTGGAGCTGTAAGTGTAGTAATACATGTAGGTGACCAATACTAACGGTTCGAGGGTTTGACCTAAAAA
>NZ_FMMP01000026.1 GCF_900095725.1 Cellulosilyticum sp. I15G10I2 | reverse complement strand
AACAGAGTGACTCCTGTGTCTCCCGTTGGTCCAGTGGCTCCTGTGTCTCCCATTGGTCCAGTGGCTCCTGTGTCTCCCGTTGATCCTGTATCTCCTGTTGCTCCGGTATCTCCTGTTGGACCAGTATCTCCTGTATCTCCCGTTGGACCCGTATCTCCTGTTGGACCTGTGTCTCCGGTATCTCCCGTTGGGCCTGTATCTCCTGTGTCTCCTATTGGCCCTGTATCTCCGGTGTCTCCTGTTGGTCCTGTATCTCCGGTGTCTCCTGTTGGACCCGTGTCACCCGTTGGTCCTATTGGTCCAGTCTCCCCTTGGACAATATCATCTTGTATTACTACCAATGTTGCTTTAACAGGTACTATTGTAGGAAAAAAAACAGTTCCTACTCCTATATAACTTAATGTAGCTGTAACTGGGGCTGCAGCTACATCAATAATACTTACTCCTACAACTTCTCCTGTTTTTATGGGAGAATTCCCCTCTAAAACATCCCCTTGTGAAGAATTAATTGCAAAAACAACACCCGTTGCGCCTTGAACTGATTGAGTCGCTACCCACCAATCAAGAACATACCTTCCAGCTTCATTAAAAGTTATTACTCCTGTTAACGGATTATAACTAATATTTCCTGCTGTATATACCGTTGTATCGAATATAACATTTCCTCCCGATACCACCGTTCCATCAGCCAGACGTTCTACTTGTAAAGCTATATTACTCATCCTAATCCCCCTTATGTTATAATTAAAATATTCAGTATGAAAATACAACTAAATGATATTCTAGTTATAGATAAACATTTATACCTTTACTTTATGTTTTCATATAAAAGAATGTTTCCTTTTAAAATGGCTAACTTATATACTTTTAGCAGTAAGTAAGTTAGCCTTTATCACTTTTAACAAAAAAATTGTAAGTCAAGCTATGCTATTGTAATACCCGCACTTGCATATCCAGCAACAGTATTAATCAGCGACACACCAGATGTAGCTGCAGAAAATACTAATAGTAAACGTGTTTCTGCTGTAACAGGTATTCCTAATCCAGTAAGGATAGCATTGCTCGTAACTCCAGCGGCAATTACACCTGTAAGTGGAGGTAATACACTTATTCCTGCTAATCCTATTGGTGTAAATATGTTATTTGGTGTAGTAGATTCAAATAAATTCCCTGTAATAACTATTGTTGATCCAACCAACGCTAATGCTACTGTTGCACTAAAGTATACGGCCCTTGATGTTATCGTTCCATCACGTGGAACAGAAAAAGCTAAGTTAGTTAATAACGCAGCTCCTCCCGTAAGATCTATAAATACTCCTAGTGGAGTAAGACCTTCCCCTGATGAACCAAAACCTATAAATGCGGGTATTCCTCTAAGCTCTCCGGCAATGGTAGTTATTTCTACTTGAACACCTGAGGCAAATGGTATTATAGCTCCTCCGCTCGCTGGTCCCGTAAATCCTGTTTGGCCTGTTACTCCCGCTAGCCCTAATGGTCCCATAAATCCTGTCGGGCCCGTTGGCCCTACACAGTAGTACTCTTGTACACACCATACATCAACATAATCATTATTATCATAATAACAACAAGAATTATTATCATCATAATTTCCTCTGTATTCCTCGTTATAATTGTCATTATTACTTCTAGCCTAATACATATTATCTTCCATGGTTTGCCACTCCTTGTTTCTATGACATTTCTATTAACTATAAACGAGCAAAAACGCTGGAAACAAATTGCCATGTAGTATCTTCAAAGGTTCGAGCTATATGGGGATATATTAGTAAAATGATTATAAATTTTAGAATCCCTTGCAAATACTAAGTTTGTTGGATTTGCAAATGTATTTCCTGTAAAAATGCTCGTTTATAGTATTAATTAAAATAGCTACTAGCATAATATGTAGAATCTTAGAATACGTACCCGTCAACTTATTTTTAGACTTAAATTTTACTCATCAAAATTATAAATTCATAAGCGCAGTCTCTATTTCTTTAACACCACTTTACAATAAAACTAACTAGCAATATCCTCGGAGCTTAAGTATTTAGCTAATGTGAAAAATGGCTTC
This sequence comes from Cellulosilyticum sp. I15G10I2, assembly GCF_900095725.1. Lineage (NCBI taxonomy): Bacteria > Bacillati > Bacillota > Clostridia > Lachnospirales > Cellulosilyticaceae > Cellulosilyticum > Cellulosilyticum sp. I15G10I2. The sequence goes on along the minus strand of NZ_FMMP01000026.1, from coordinate 2,614 downwards.
TGTATTTTTATCAAGTTATAGTGTTTTCAACAAATTGCCCATAATTAGTTCGTGAAGTAATTTCTCTCCAAAACTATACTTTGGTTCTTGTGTGCTTTGAAATTGCCATTCCCAGAAATCACTATGTAGAAATGGTAATAAGGTAGTAAGTGCATAGGTTACCCCTGCTAAATGGGCGTACTTTTCTATAGCCACTTTACTTCTTACCATATATTTACCAAATGACCAAAATGTTTTTTGTTGATAAAACATAACCTCAATTGACCAACGCCTTCTGAAAACGCTAAATACATTTGTTAAGAGTGGCTTATGATTCATTTCCAGACCATCCGGCGTTTTGACTGAGAAACTTTTAATCGTTGCAAGTGGAATGGTTCTTATATAAAGCCTTACAGATGAAAAGGTATCTGTATTTGTGATTGTAAATGTAGCATATACATCTTCTGATATAAGGTTAGTAAGACACTTTAGGTTTGCTATTTAAAAATCACTGTGTTCAGTATAATTCAAGTCTTTATAGTCTATACGCTTTTCTTTTTTCGCTGGCCTACCACGTTTGCCAGTTGGTTCAGGGGCTGAATCATAAATCGCTGTATCTGCTCGAACAGCACCAATCACATCTAGATTATCAAAAGCTAGGATAGCTGATAAAAAAGGGTTTTTGGTGTACTAAGCATCGCATAGAACAATAACTTGATAATCTCTTAATTCAGGCATAACTTCTTCTATCATTTCAGCAGCAATCACGAGCTTAGTCTTTGATTTATCATATAGTTTGCAGTTAATAGGCAAAGTAATATATTTAATATGATTATTTCTAATGATAGGGAGACTCAGAGCTAGAGAAACAAAACAATGACCTTTTAGATTACCTTCATGCTTAGCGTGGTCAAACAAAGTACTATAACAGCCAAAGTGCTCTCCAAACTTTGGTTGTAATGTATCATCTACAATAAGATCTATTGTAGCCTTGTCTTTGAAGTCTGCCTGAATAATAGAGAGTGCTTTTTGTACTGTACAACATGCCATTTTCGAGAGGTCTAAGCCCTAGCTAAGAAGTACTAAAAGCTATTCAAACAACCTTCAAAGTATTTTTTAATAAACTTCTCATAGATGAACTTAATGGACCTCACTTCTTGAACAGCAAGTATTGCACAAATGAGAATGACAAACTTCTGAAAGCTACGTTTATAAAATAGTGGTCTATACATCTCTAAATATTGGTTTAAAGGTTTAAATATTGATTTTCTGTAAATACTATGCATATGATCAAGCCCTTTCCTGTAGGATTTGTTGACAAACTTAGTATTTACAGGAATGATAGGCTTGATTTTTGTATTTTCTGGAATTTATAATTTAATTACTTGTAAAGTGGTGTTAAGGTTATCATTGTTTGAATAAATCCAGTTTCCATTTAAGAGATTTCTTAAAACACTATAATACATGATGTTTTGTGCTGCTCCTATAATATAGCCACCTTTTTTTAAATAATTTCCTATTAAAATATAGTCAAAATGTTCCTCAGGAAATTCCAAAGGAAAGTCTCCAATCTTTTTGATCGTAACCTTTGCAATGTGCTTAGCAATATTTTCATATGGTTCTACTCCATATAATCTTATATTGGGGTAATCTTTTTTTATCTTTATTAGTGTTGCTTCTAGGCCACACCCTATTTCTAGGATATTCATTTCTTTATAAAGATCAGCTTTGTCAATGACTTCTATTAAATCAAACCTTATTTCGTCAAACAAAATAGTTTCAAATCCCCACTTATTTTTATCTGCAAATAATATCATTTTATCTAGATTATCATAAACATCTCCTCATCCCATTTTTAGTTTATTTCTCTAACGTTATAAACAATCTTGTGTCCGAGTCATTTTAAAGATTATTCATTTAGGTTCTTTTGTGATATAAATTTTCATCATTATAAGATATTCAATAGTTCTTCTATTGTGAGCTATTCCCTTAACTTAAAATAGCACCACGAGCATAAACCCCCGCAGTGCTATATCTAGATTTCTTCTATTTTTCTCTATGCAATTTGCATAATAACGAGGTGTGCCGAAACAGACCTTGTGCCTCCAGCGAGAGGTGTAATGGTCAATGCCGCTGCATTTCCAGCAGGATTTCTTACAGTTAGTATCGAACTGACGGACGTAGTAGTTACAAGTGCCATGCCTACAATTTGTGAAGTAAGCGTTGCTCTCCCCGCTACAGTATAAGCTAGATCAGCGCCATTAAGCGTTAAAATCAGTTGACCTGCTTCGGTCACACTCACCTGAAACAAGACTTGATAAGTGCCAATTGCAGCTAAGTTAAATGAACTAGCCGTTAGACGGGTAATAGCCGCCCCGCTAATAGGCCCATCTTGCGGAAAATCTACATCTGTACCTACAGCAACTGTTGCTGCGTTATCAGGAGGCATTAATGCATAGAAATCCGCAAAACCTAGTACGCTGCCGTCTGGACCTGTGGGGCCTGTGTCTCCTGTAGCTCCCGTTGGGCCTGTATCTCCTGTAGCTCCCGTTGGGCCTGTATCTCCTGTAGCTCCCGTTGGGCCTGTGTCTCCTGTAGCTCCCGTTGGGCCTGTATCTCCTGTAGCTCCCGTTGG